>CABSEO010000125.1 GCA_902476665.1 uncultured Emergencia sp. | reverse complement strand
AGCCTGCTGATTCTGTACTTTCTGATTGACAGTTTGAAATATGCTTTTTCATACATATCGGAGATTTACGGCAGACTGGAATACGGAACGTCATATTTTTCAATTATCATTAAGGTTCTGGCAATTGCATACATTACAGAATTTACAGCTCAGCTTTGTAAAGATGCAGGGGAAAGCTCCATCGCATCAAAGGTAGAGCTTGCGGGAAAGGTCATCATTTTCTGTGTGGCAATTCCTGTATTTATATCGATTTTAAATCTGGTAGAACAGTTGTTATAGAGGGGCTATGGATTTTGATGAAATCATAAAGGAACAAATGAAAAACTTGATTGATGAGGAAAAAACCGATTCTTTGTCTGATTATGCCAGTGGGCTGACAGGCGGTATTTCCGACAATTTTACACTGGATAAAATTGTAGATTCTACGTTAAGGGGAGAAAGTATTTTCCGTTCAGAAGAAATGATCGACAGTCTGAAGGAACTGTTTTTCTATGAACTCAGGGCTGCTTTGGTAGTCGGCGTGGAAATTCTGACGATCTGTGTGGTAATTGGTCTTTTGAGAAACCTTACTTCTTCCTTTGGGAAGAAAGGTGTCAGTGAAATAGCACAGCTTGTATGCAGTATGGTCATCATCGGACTTGCTATGACCAATTTTCAGACTATCTATCAGATGACTATCGATGCAGTAAATACAATTACTTATACAATGGAAATTCTGCTGCCGGTACTGATTGCTGTGCTGATCTCCATGGGGCAGGTGACTAGCGGAACGATTATGAGTCCTCTGCTTCTGACTGCAATCACGATTTTTCAGACTATTATTAAAACCGTAATTATGCCGGCAATTTTTCTGTCTACAGTACTATCTCTGATCAATTGTTTAACAGAAAAAGATTATGTAAACCAGCTTTCGAAGTTTATCAGACAGGCCGCATTGTTCATCACAGGTATTATTTTAACGCTGATGTCAGGGATTATCGCTATTCAGGGTCTGATCGCCCAGACATCGGACAGTCTTCTTATGGGAACTGCCAAATATTCTCTGGATGCGTTTATTCCTATTGTGGGCGGTTTTACAGCTGACACCGTGGAGCTGTTTCTGAAATGTATGGGTTCAATCAAAGGGATGGTTGGAGTCTTTGGAATACTGACAATTGCTGTACTGATACTGACACCGATTATTAAGATTCTGGCAGTTTGTGTAATTTATAAGATTACTGCGCTGCTCATTGAACCTGTGGCTTCGAAAAAACTTTCAGAAGGAGTGTCAGATATGGGTACATCACTTGTGACAATGGGAGCAATTCTGTTTTTTGCATCGCTTTTGTTTATTATATTCATTGCTTCCATTATCAGTCTGGGAGGTAGCTGATGGAAATAGCAGCCGCTTGGGTAAAGGATATTTTCATTGTCATTTTATCCATTACCTTTATTGAAATACTGATGCCAGAAGGAACGATGGCTAAATACTTGAAATTTATTTTTTCCATTGTGATTCTGGCAGTGATTTTATCGCCGATTCAGATTTTCTTGAAATAAAATTTCTTGCATAATCGGCAAAAAAGAAAATATTTTTTAGTGAGGAAGTCTATGTTTGGAAAAATCGGAATTACAAAGGACTTGATTGTAAAGATCATCACTGCAGTTCTAATTGCTTCTGTCTTTCTTCTGACAATGAGTGTTTTGACGGATGATAATGACAGCAGAAAGCAGATCTCTGATGATAATGGTGCAACAGAACAGGCTCTTTCTACATTTCTCTCTGATGTGGAAGGTATTGGAAAGGCCAGCGTTATGATACGCTATGGTGAAGAAAACACAGTAAAAGGAGTAATTGTATCTGCAGAGGGAGCAGGAGAGCCTGTAGTAAAGACTGATATCATCAAAGGTGTTGCAACACTCTTTGATATTCCGGCTTCCAGCGTTATGGTATTTGAGAAAAAACAGGAGGAAAGTGAAGAATGAAAGGAAAATTTAAAGGCGGTTTCAAAGGATTTTTTAATAAGAAAGAAAATATCGCAATTATGGCTGTTGCCGCAGTATTTTGTGCCGGAATTGTGGTGACTGAGATGAAAGCCGGTGATATTCCGCTGCATGATGGCGATGTGCTGGTTGACAGCCGTAATATTGCACAGGCGGAAATTGAACCACAGCCAGGGGGCAACGAAAGTGATACAGAAAGCAGTGACACTGCACAGGGAACGAAAGATGATGACAAAGAGGGTACTGATGAGCAGTCTGATGGCGGTGTTTTTGCTGAGAAGAGAGCCAGTCTGGAACTTGAAAGAAATGAACTGATAGCCAAGTATGACGAGACAATCAAAAATTCTACCAGCGAAGGGGAAAAGAAAAATGCGGTAGAAAAGAAAGAGACACTGACAAAGTATATGGAACAGGAAATATCTGTGGAAAATATTCTTGCCAGCAAAAATCTTCCTGAATGCCTTGTCATTATTACAGACAGTACGGTAACTGTCACTGTGGATGAACAGGATTTGAAGCAGAATACAGTGGCAAAGATCTGCAATGTGGTTATGGAAGAAACAGGCAGAAGTGCAGACAAAATCATCATTCAAAGCAATTACTAAAGAGTGGGGAACTGGCGAAAAGACTGCTGATGCCAGCATTAAACGTTGATAACCTGAATATAAAATGATATAATAAGCATAAATGATTCAATTTTAACACTTGAAGGCAGGTTATTACAATGCAGGATGAAAAACTAGGCACCATTAAAATATCAGATGATGTGATTACCGTCTGTGCTGCCGGAGCGGTGACAGGGGTAAAGGGTGTTTATGCGCTTACAGGAGGACTGACAGACAGTTTATCGAAGAATATTCTTGGCATTGAACCGGGAGGCAAAGGTATCAAGCTTTCACGCGATGAAGACAGGTTATCCCTTGATGTCTATGTTATTGTGGACTATAAGGTAAAGATACCTCAGCTTGCCTGGGAGATTCAGAGTACCGTCAAGAAAGAACTTGAATCAATTACAGACTTAACAGTAAAGGAAGTAAATATACATGTGCAGGGTGTTCACCTGCCGGGAGAGGAAACAGTAAGTAAATGACTAGAAAAGAAGCAAGAGAATTCATGATGCAGGTATTTTTTCAGATGGAGGCCTGTGGAGATTTTGACGTGAACAGCAGACCTGAGTATATGAATACAAAAAAGCTTGGACTGCAGCAGGATTACTGCAGTGAACTTCATTCACTGCTCTGCAACAAGAAAGATACTCTTGATGAAATGCTGAACAGGTACAGTGCTAACTGGAAGATAGAGAGACTGCCCAAGACTGATTTGGCAGTGCTTAGACTGGCAGCCTGTGAGATTCTTTATATGGAGGATCTTCCTGATGCGGTTTCTATCAATGAAGCTGTAGAACTGTCTAAAAAATACGGTGCAGAGAATTCCACCAAATATGTCAATGCGATTCTCGGAAAAATTGTCGAAGAAAAGAGTGCCGGAAAATCAGCCACATGCACAGACGCGGATTCTACAGGAGAGGGTTCTGATGCTTAGGCTCTCTCTGGGAATTGATACCAGTAATTATAAAACTTCGGTGGCTTTAGTTTCAGAACAGGGTGACATCATATGCAATCTCCGGAAATTTCTGGATGTGAAAAAGGGCGAGAGAGGACTTAGACAGTCTGCCGCTCTTTTTCAGCATGTAAATAATCTGCCGCATCTTATTGCGGAGGCGTTTGAAAATTTTCACAGACTGGACAAGACGGCAGAAATCAGTTGTATCAGTGTATCTGAAAGACCAAGACCTGTGGAGGGATCTTATATGCCGTGTTTTCTGGCTGGTATTTCTGCTGCCGGAACTCTTTCTGCTGCTCTGGATGTTCCGTGTCTGACTTTTTCTCATCAGGAAGGCCATATTGAGGCGGTTCGCAGCGGCTCTCCTCTTAAGGATGCGAAATCTTTTCTTTCTTTTCATTTTTCAGGGGGGACTACTGAAGCACTTTTTGCAGAAGAAGGAGAAGGCGGACTTCAGCTTCATCTGGCCGGAGGTTCCAGAGACATCGCTTTCGGGCAGGTTCTGGATCGTGTAGGGGTTGCGCTTGGCATACCGTTTCCATGTGGAGAAGAGATGGACAGGCTAGCCCTTTCTACAGGGCCAGTTTCAGAAAAAGATAATCTGCTGCCTCGTATTAAATGTGTGGAGGGCTACATCAATCTGTCAGGAATTGAAACCAGGTGTCAGCGCATGATAGAGGCGTATTCTGCTGCAGATCCGGAACGTTTTGCAGCGATGCTTTTTACCAGAATTGGACAGGCTGTCGCAGATATGTGCAATCAGCTTTCTATGCAATATCATACCACTGACATGCTTTTGGCCGGCGGTGTTTCATCAAGTCGGTTTATCAGAGATTATTTAATCAGAACACTTCCGCATTGCAGACTGTGTTTTGGCTCTCCGGAGCTGAGTGCAGATAATGCGGTCGGCATCGCTTTACTGGGAGGTAAACGTTTATGGCTTTAAAGCCTGTTACTGTATCACAGCTGAATGAGTACATTTCGCGTGTTATCGGCACAGATCCTCTGCTGGGAGCTGTGGTGGTGAAAGGAGAAATTTCGGGAATCAAATATCATTCCAGCGGTCATGTCTATTTTTCTATTGTAGATGCAATCAGTAAGATAAACTGTTTTTTACCTGCAGAGTATGCTGCCAGACTTCACTATCAGCTGGACGACGGCATGGAAGTGATTTTAACCGGCGGCATCAGTGTGTATAAGAAAAACGGAACTTATTCTCTCTATGTACGAAGTGTAGAAGTTTCCGGGGAAGGCAGTCTTGCGATAGCGTTTGAAAAGATGAAGGAGAAACTGAACCAGGAAGGGCTCTTTTCTGCAGATCACAAAAAAACAATCCCAAAATTTCCGGAAAAAATCGGGGTGATTACTTCGGCAACTGGAGCTGCTGTGCGGGATATTCTTAAAATTCTGCAGAACAGGAACAAACTTGTGGATGTGATGATCTTTCCGGTTCTGGTACAGGGCGATGAAGCTGCTGCTGATATTGCGCGGATGATAGATTATGTCAATGAACACTTTGATGATATAGACACTCTGATCGTGGGACGAGGAGGCGGCTCTGCCGAAGATCTCTGGGCCTTCAACGAAGAAACGGTGGCCAGGGCAGTTTATCGCTCGAAAATTCCCATTATATCAGCGGTAGGCCATGAAATAGATTTTACCATTTGTGATTTTGTGGCCGATTTGAGGGCAGAAACGCCTACAGCTGCTGCCCAGCTGGCTGTTCCAGATACAAAAGAGCTTTCTGCAAAGCTGTCTGAACTTCGGGAGTATCTGTATGTACAGCTTTCAAACAAACTGATGTATCATCAGCTGTTTACCGATAGCCTGATACAGGAGATGAAAAACAGTCTGAAGAAACAGATTGGTGATTTTGAAAACAGAATGGAACGCTGTCTTCTGGTTCTTGAGGAAAATAATCCTTCTAAAGTACTTGCAGGAGGTTATAGTGTGCTTACCACAGAAGACGGAGCTGTTATCAGTTCTGTCCATCAGTTAGAACAGGGCAGCCATTACCGTATCTGTCTGAGTGACGGTTACGCAAAATGTCAAATAACAGAAATAGGAAGTGAGATAGATGAATCAGGGAAACTTTGAGAAAGCACTGACAAAGCTTCAGGAACTGTCAGACAAGATAAAATCACAGGATACCACATTGGAAGAGGCGATAGAGTGCTATGAAGAAGGTATGAAGTATTATAAAACATGCAGCGATATTTTAGAAAATGCAAAACAGAAGATTGAAACGTTCGAGAGTGAGGTGTAAGTTATGATGAAAGAGAATTTTGATGAGTATAAGGATATGGTGAATGAGTATCTGCTTGACTATATGCCTGCCATTGACACCAAAAGCAGTGTGCTTTATGATGCTATGAAGTATTCTCTGACTGCCGGCGGGAAACGGTTGCGGTCTGTACTCCTTCTGGCAGCCTGTGAGTTTGCAGGAGGAAAGGCAATCGATGCTTTGCCATATGCCTGTGCCATCGAATATATTCATACTTATTCTTTGATTCATGATGATCTGCCGGCCATGGACAATGATGATCTTCGCCGCGGGATCCCTACAAACCATAAGGTTTTTGGCGACGGCATGGCAGTTTTGGCGGGTG
>CABSEO010000124.1 GCA_902476665.1 uncultured Emergencia sp. | reverse complement strand
AGAAGACTGATGCATAAAACACAGGTATTCCTGTCGCCGGAGGGAGATCATTACCGTACACGGCTGACACATACACTGGAGGTTTCACAAGTTGCCCGTACCATTGCTAGAAATCTGGGACTCAATGAGGATCTGACAGAAGCCATTGCCATGGGACATGATCTGGGACATACTCCTTTTGGTCATAATGGAGAAATGGTTCTGAATGAAATTCATCCCGGAGGGTTTCGTCATAATGAACAGAGTCTGCGAGTGGTGGATGTGCTGGAATCTACAACAAGCAGAAAAGGAATGAATCTGACCTTTGAAGTCAGAGATGGTATTCTGAACCACACCGGCAGTCTTCCTGCTGCCACCTTAGAAGGACAGGTGGTTAAAATCAGTGATCGAATCGCATATATTAACCACGACATTGACGATGCGGTGAGAAGCGGTGTGATTACTCTGAATGATCTTCCAAAGGATGCTATCCAGCTTTTCGGTCAGGGACACAGAGAGAGAATTGACTGCATGGTTGCCAATGTGATATTTTACAGTGATGGAAAAAACAGGGTGTCCATGGATGAAGAACATACTAATCAGCTGAACCTTCTCAGAAATTTTATGTTTGAGAATGTGTACAGAAGTCAAAAAGTCAAGAAAGAAGAAGATCTTGCAAAAGTAGAGGTAGTGATAAGCGCTCTCTATCATTATTTTCTCAAACATCCGGAAAAACTTCCGGAAGATAATGCCGCCCTGATGGAAACAGACGGTATTCATGTAGTGGTAAAGGATTATATAGCCGGTATGACAGACCGTTATGCTCTGAATCTGTATTCTGATCTGTTTGTGCCGAAAGGGTGGAAATAAAGATCAGAAATCAGTGTGATGACCGTCGAAAGTCATATGGACATTTGGGATATCATAAAATATACCCTGTTTCATGATTCTGTTCAGAAGCATGAGACAGAGCTTTAGTCTGAAAAATTCAAATATATTTTGGTCAGTAAAAAATCTTAAAAAAATAAAGGAAAAGTCTGTTTTTTGTAGAATAATATTTCTAGAAAGAAGAAATTGGGGGCAAAAAATGGGCTTTTCTTTTTCAAGTTCCGCAATTGAAAATCTGAAAAACCAGGTGAATATTGTTGATGTGGTGGGACGAACCCTTCCGCTCAAAAGGGCGGGCAGCAATTATAAAGGATGCTGTCCGTTTCATAATGAGAAAACACCGTCTTTTGTAGTTTCGGAACAGAAGCAGATTTTCACCTGTTTCGGCTGCGGTGCCACAGGTGATGTCATTGAATATGTCAAGCGATATTACAATCTGGATTTCGGTGAGGCAGTGGAAAGAATTGCCCGTGAAGAAGGTATTGCCATTGAGCGGCGAACTGTAAACGATAACAGAGATATTTACTACAAGGTGAATAAGCTGGCCGCAGGTTTCTTCTACAAAGCTTTTACAGAGCGTGCCAACAAAGGTTATGCTTATATGAAGCGAAGGGGGATTTCCCCTGCAATTCTCAAGAAATTCGGCATTGGATATGCTGATGAACAGTGGGACAGCCTTTATAGATATCTATTATCACAAGGTGTCGATAAAAAGATTATGGTAGAGCTTGGTCTGGTATCGGAGAACAAGGGCAAATGTTACGATAAATTTAGAAATCGTGTTATTTTTCCCATTATTAATACCTCAGGTAAAGTTATCGGATTCGGCGGTAGAGCCATTGACCCGTCTGATAATCCAAAGTATCTCAACTCTCCTGAGAGCAAGATCTTCCAGAAGAAAAACAATCTCTATGGTTTGAATATATCCAGACAGAGTGTGGGTAAAGAAGGTTTTATCATTCTGGTGGAAGGGTATATGGATACCATTGCGTTGTATCAGAGCGGAGTACAGAATGTAGCAGCTTCTCTGGGGACGGCTCTGACAGAAAATCAGGCCAGGCTGATCAAACGGTATACCAGAGATGTGGTACTTTCCTATGACGCTGATGGTGCAGGTCGGGCTGCTGCACTGCGAGGACTGGAAATTTTAAAAAAGGAAGACTGTAAAGTGAAAGTTCTTCATGTGACCGACGGCAAAGATCCAGATGAGTATGTGAAGAAAAATGGTAAAGATGCTTTTCTGAAACTGATCGGAGAAGCTTTGCCTTACGGAGACTATCGTCTGGAAGCGGCAAAAACAGGGTTTGATCTTTCCAGAGATGAAGATAAAATTGACTACATCAGGAAAGCTACAGAGATTTTACGGGACTTAAGTCCTGTGGAACAGGAAATATATATAAAAAAGCTGTCGAAAGATCTCAAGATAGCCGAAGGTGCGATTAGAATGGAACTTTTAGGTAATGATAGTATAGAGAAATCACATCACAGTCCTCCGGCAAAAGAAGAACTTTCTGTCACCGAGCGTGCCGCGCAGGTATCTCCTGTAGAGCGGACACTGCTGAAACTGATGCTGACAGAAGAATCTTATATAGAAAAGATTGCTGATTATCTGGACATTCTTCACAGTGATTTTGCACTGCAGATTTACGACAGACTGGCAGAGGAATATGGAAAACAGGGTATGGTTGATATCAGTGCTGTGATCGACAGTTTAAGTGAAAATGATGCAGCCTGTCTGCAGGAAATCATGCAGGATGTAATTGTAGGCGGTAATGAAGAACAGGTTTTCAGAGACTGTATCAGAACTTGGAGAACTGCCCGACTGGCAGAAGAAGAGAAAAGACTGATTACTCTGCTTTCTATGGCGGATGAGGAAGATAATCAGGATAGAATTATGGAACTGACAGATCAGTTGATGAAAGTACAACGAGAACGAAAAAATCAATAATAGGGGGAACATTAATGAGCGCAGAAGATAAAAAAGCAAACAGTTTAAACGAAGCTTTCGCAGGTATGACGCCTGAACAGATTAAAAATGAGCTGATCAGTCAGCTTACGAAGAAAGCTAAAACAAAGAAAAACGTTCTAACATATACCGATATGGCAGATTATCTGGATTCTTTTGATTTGGACAAGACTGTTGTGGATGAGATTTATGAGTCCCTGCTGTCCAAAGATATTGAAATCACTAGTGAAACTGAACCTGAAGATTTTGCTTCCATGCTGGACAGTGATGACGATTTTGACGGTGTGGATGAAGATGACGGGATTGTAATGACAGAAACAGGAGAAATCGATATTGAGGCTACATTACCGAAAGGTATTGCGGTAGATGACCCTGTCAGAATGTATCTGAAAGAAATCGGAAAAGTTCCTCTTCTCAGTGCAGACGAAGAAATTTTACTGGCTCAGAAAATGGAGCAGGGGGATGAAGAGGCCAAGAAAAAACTTTGTGAGGCCAATCTTCGTCTGGTTGTCAGTAGCCCAAAACGCTATGTCGGCCGCGGAATGCTTTTTCTGGATCTGATTCAGGAAGGTAATCTGGGCCTGATTAAGGCAGTAGATAAATTTGACTATCGTAAAGGATACAAGTTTTCTACTTATGCAACCTGGTGGATTCGTCAGGCTATTACCCGTTCCATCGCCGATCAGGCCAGAACCATCAGAATACCGGTGCATATGGTAGAAACCATCAATAAACTCATCAGAGTTTCCAGACAGCTGCTGCAGACTTACGGCAGAGAACCGAGTCCAGAGGAAATTGCCAAAGAAATGGGAATTTCTGTGGATAAGGTTAGAGAAATTCAGAAGATTGCTCAGGAGCCGGTTTCTCTGGAAACACCTATCGGTGAAGAGGAAGACAGTCATCTGGGAGATTTTATTCCGGATGTGCCGGCACCGGCAGAGGCGGCTGCGTTTTCCATGCTAAAAGAACAGCTTGTGGAAGTACTGGACACCTTGACTGACAGAGAACAGAAAGTTCTGAAGCTGAGATTCGGTCTGGAGGACGGTCGTTCCAGAACTCTGGAAGAAGTCGGAAAAGAATTTGATGTAACCAGAGAAAGAATCAGGCAGATTGAGGCGAAAGCATTAAGAAAGCTGAGACATCCTAGCAGAAGCAAGAAACTGAAAGATTATCTGGAATAAACAAAACAGTATTACTATATCGGAGTAAAATTTATGAAGCTTAGCGAAAGACTACAATATATCGCTGATGAAATTCAAAAAGGCGAAACCATGGCAGATATCGGAACCGACCATGGTTTTTTGCCGTTGTATCTGCTTGAAAAGAAAAAATGTCCCAAAGTCATTATGGCAGACATCAGCCCCGGTTCTCTGAAAAAAGCTGAGATTAACTTGAAACTGGTTAAACCGAAAGGAGATTATGAACTTCGTCTTGGGGACGGTATTGATGTTCTGTCAGATAGAGAAGTCGATGTAGTAGTCATTGCCGGTATGGGGGGCCTTCTTATCGCTGATATTCTGGAGTGGAATCTTCACAAGAGTCGTTCTGTCAGAAGATATATTCTCCAGCCGAGAAATAATCCCGGAAAGCTCCGCCACTGGCTCTTACTCAACGGTTTTTCCATCGTCAAAGAAGGCATCGTCAGAGAAGGTAAGTTTCTGTGTGAGATTTTTACGGTTGAAAGCGGGGAGAAACCCGTCTGGTCTGATAAAAATCCCCGACCTTCCTATTCCGCAGAATTTGATTATCCTGAAAGTCTGCTGTTTTATGACAGTCCGCTTCTTGAAGAGTATCTGTCCCGCCATCTGGAAACAGAATGCAGAATTTTAGGCAAGATTAAGGAAAATGCAAAGAATGTACAGCTGCAGGGAGCTTCAGTTCAGGCAAGAATTGACAGGCTTTCTGCATTGCTTGAAAGGTGTCAGAAAAAACATGAATAAAAAGAAATTAATTCAGCTTATTGAGGAATTTTGTCCCTCACAAACCGCTGAAGTCTGGGATAACTGTGGATTTCAGATTGATTGCGGCAGCGAAGAGATCAACAGAATACTGGTATCTCTAGAAGTGACAGCAGAAGTTATAGAAGAAGCGAAAACACTGAATGCAGATCTGATTCTGACCCATCATCCTCTGCTTTTTAACGGAATCAAAAAAATTGAACGTTCAGATGTTGTCGGGGCCTATGTGATATCTCTGATACGCAGTGGAATCTCTGTTTATTCCTGTCATACCAGCTTTGATAAACTATCAGGGGGAAATAATGACTATGTGGGACATATTCTGGAGCTGACTGATATCAGGCCCTTTGACAGAGATAACGGATTCTGTCGTAAAGGAAAAACTGCTTTTGATGTAACTTTTATGGAGCTGATCCACAGAGCTGCAGAAGCATTCAGCATAGATGAGAGACACTTCCGCTGGGTTGGCGACCTGACCAGACCCGTTGAAACTGTTGGCTGGTGTACAGGTGCCGGCAGTGATTTTCTGAAAGATGCAGTTGAGGAAGGATGTGATCTTTTCATCACTGGTGATCTGAAATACCATGAAGCACAACTGGCGAAAGAAATGGGAATGTGTGTTCTAGATGCAGGTCACTACGGCAGTGAAAAGATCTTTGCAGAAAATATGGCTGTACTGCTTCAGCAGCGATGTGAAAATGATGATGTGAAAATTATACAGTCGGATATCGATATAAATCCATTCGGGTGAGAACAGGAGAAGAATATGAACAGTAAAAAGGCATACAGAACAATGGCGCAGACGGGGGCAGGAAGTCTGGTACTTGGAATTGTAGTTCTGGTAACAGGAATTGCCGCCGGTACGCTGATGGTCATAAACGGAGGCAGACTTCTCAAAAACAAATCATTGCTGAAAAAATGACATTCATCTTTGGTCATAATATTTTGAGAAAGCAGCATCTAAGTATACATCTGAACATGCAAAATATCCTTGCTGTTTAGCCTGTACATTTGTAAAAATTACTGTTATATGGTTGAGGGTTGTTATTTCATTCAAATTTACCGTTACAGAAACATTTATAAAATCCTGTGACTTGTTGAAACAAAGTGAAAGAATATATTCTTAAAAAGATTCAGTGAAAGATTTCCTAAATTCTTCTTGTTTATTTTTATTTTTTATGCTAAACTATTTTAGTTATGGGTAAACCAGACAATCGCGTGGAATTTTCCATGAGGAAAGTCCGGGCTCCATAGGGCGAGGATGCCGGATAACGTCCGGCGTAGGTAACTATAGGGAAAGTGCAACAGAAACATTCCGCCGAAACGGATAATGCCGTGGTAAGGTTGAAATGGTGAGGTAAGAGCTCACCGGCG
>CABSEO010000123.1 GCA_902476665.1 uncultured Emergencia sp. | reverse complement strand
TGCCCGGGTAATATTCTGCCATGAAATCCTCTGGTGTGGAAAAGGTATTTTCAGGTTCATTTTTTACTTTTAAAAGAACCGCCATGCTTTTATTTTCATTAACAGAACGAATCTCTGAATAACCTAATTTACCATCTGGCATAGATTCCATGATCGTATCTTGCAGTTTGAAATCTGCCAGCATGTAAAGCTCTCCTGTTTTTTCTGCTTCCTGATCCTCTGAATCACCGGCTGACGTCTCCGAAGCTGTGTCTGCCCCATGATCTCCTGAGGCCTTCCCTGAGATTTCACAAAGCTGTCCATTATCATCAATATAATACTGGTCTGTGGATCCGATATAGTAATCATCATCCCCCTGTTCAAACCACACACCACCCTTTCCGTCATAGTGATAATGGGGCTCAAAATAGCCTTCCTCTTCTGTCCATCCTGCATTATTGGCTTCCATCCATTCTCCGCTGTCAGGATCCTGTCCGTAATTCCCTTCCCCGATATATTCGTCTTCTGTACCATTGCGATACCAGAAATCTCCGTTCTCATCCTGCCAGATATACTGTCCTTCATCTGTAGGCGCGTCCGATGCATAGACAGCTACAGGCGCCAGAATAAATGTTGCCGCACATATTGCGAATATTTTCTTTCTTTTGAGCATAATTTTCTCCTCCCCGTATACAGAAAAAACTCATCATATATTAAGCATACGGTGAGTCTTACTGAAAAGCAATTAACTATTGGTTAATTACATGTTTAGCTGATCCAAAAGCTTTTTCCTTTTAATCCGGGTATCCCCTTCAATATGAAGTTTGGAATAAATCTGATTAATATATTGCTTGATGGTTCCCTCAGATAAAAACATCTGAACCGCAATCTCCTTATTAGTTAACCGTTCTGACATCAGCTCTACGATCCTCAGCTCCTGCTGTGTGAGAATACCAAATTGTGCAGGATAGGCTGCCTCTTTACAAAGCATTTCCCTTTGCCGTTCAAAGCCTTCTCCAAGCCCTATAATCCGCTTGATAAACTGCATTTCCTTTGCCGGGGCTGCTTCTGCAAATGTCATCGTTTCTTTATATGATCCGCTTTCCTGCCGCTTCTCTGCAAGCAGCAGTCTTTCTCTCAGCAACTCCGATATATAGGGATAATTCTCTGCAAAAGGCATCAGAAGCTGATCCGGAATCGCTTCCTTAAAGGCCTGTGAAATACACCTTCCGGCTTTTTCACGCTTTCCAAGCTGCTCATAGGCTGCTGCTGTCTGAATCTCAATATATAACGCTACAAGTCCATAATGAAAATTCCGGCACATTTCCAAAAGGCTATCACTTTTCCCGATCACCTTAATATATTCTCCCTTGGCCAGATAAACCTGATTCTCAATCATCTCCATCATAGGCCTGCCTGGTGCCAGAAAGTTCACCTGATAAAGCATATGCTCACGAAAAAGAGAGGGAATCCGATCATTAACACCTGCTAACGCATAATAATATCCACATGCACTGTCAAAAAGATTCAGCCATGCTGTATTATGCCTTTTAAGAATCTCTTCCCGTCTTTGCTCTATGGTCTGCCTGACTGAAAAGCCTGCCAAAAGAGCCAGCCTTAATGCAAGAAAATCGCAGCACAGTCTTATATTTTCCTGATTGTTTCCTTCGATATGCGAATAAACCTGCTCCAGTTCTATCTGTGCATCCACCATATGTCCCTGCATATATTTTGCTTCTGCAGCCATCAGCATTTCCGCACCCTGCCCATGTCCATTGGTAATCTTGTAGTAATGAGGCATGCACTCATTCATTTCCTTCAACTCCTGATCCAGGCTGCCTGCGTCCCTGTGAAACATCATAAGGACAGACGGAGAACCAAACGTCCATCCACCATTACTTTGAATACTAATGGCAGGACGTGACATCTGGGCGCTTGCGCTGCGATGCAGCTGGCTCATTTTGGAAATATCATTGTACATCAGAAAGCTTAAGATAAGATCGCATTCCCCTAACAGATTTCCACGTTCTTCTCTGGTCATTTCTGTATGCTCTTCCACCGACTGAAGCAGTATTTCCTTTAATTTCATCATTTGAGGAATCTTTTTCCAGTTAAACATACTTCGCATCAGAACCAGAACAGCAAAGGGGTGTTCTTTTAAAATCTCCTCAGGGCATTCTACAAGCAGTTCTTCCACATTCTCTGGCTTCAATGATGCCAACAAAATCCCTGCATCCTTTTGTATCACTTGAAGCATTGCATGAAAATTACCGCTCTCCTTATAGGAAGACAGGGCATGGATGTACAGCCCTTTATCTTCATACCAGGCTCCATAGCGATTCAGGTACAGAGTCTGCTTTTCCTTCTCAAATGATGAAAACAGCTGCTCTGCGCACTCCTTCATCATATGATGAAAGCGGAAAATACCACGGTCTGCAAAATAGCTGACAAAGGCATTTTTTTCTGTCATAGAGGAAAGAATATCTTCTGCATTCTCCATGTCTGTAACTGTCCTTGCCATCTCTGCGGTAAATTCATCTGCCAGTCCCATCACTGCCAGAAAATTCTGCTGCGCCTCAGTTAAAGGCCGGATCATGGTAGATACAAGCATTTTATAAATATCTGCCTTTTTATCTGGAAAAGTACCGTATTCCTCTAAATAGCAAAAATTCAGATAAACAGCTGAAAACCATCCCTCGCTGGATCTAAACAGCTTATCCAGCTGCTGTTCACTTAGTTCCATCCCGCATTTTTGCGCATAAACCGTCAGCTCCTTCTCGTTCAGACGCAAATGGCGCAAGCTGATCTGATTTAGATTTCGTCCAAGCCGGATAACTATTCTGTCAGAAAAAATCTGCTCACGGCTGGATATGATCAAATGTACATTTTCCGGAAGCCTGCTACCAAGTTCTCCAAGATAATCCGCAGCCTTCCTGTTTGCCAGCAAATGAAAATCATCAATAAAAATATAACTGTCCGTTTCTCCTTTTAAGGTACGACAGAGCAGCTCTGATAAAAATGCTGCTGACGCTTCATCTGTAGGGCATTCGCAGTCATCCAGCATATCATAGCCGGCATAGGAAAAAGCGCTTTGCACACTCTTCCAGAAAACAGGCAGGCTGTCAGAATAGGTGCTGATCCTAATTACATCTGTGTTTTTCTTTTTTTCCATTCTTGCCAGATACCAGCTTACGGCTGTTGTCTTCCCATATCCCATAGGCGCTGTTACAGTAGTCATCACACATTGTGAGATAAGGACCAGACTGTTCTTTAAATAATCTGATATGTATATATTCCTAAAATCTTTCTTCAACCTTTTTAGTCCTTTTGTATTTCTTTTTTTCTATTATACAGGTCTTTCCTCTCTTTAAGCAAGCCTTCTCTGGTCATACCGGAATATTTATAAAACAAGGCGCCTGCCCTGGTTATTTCCAGAGGAAGCGCCTCGTTGATTTTTTTTAGTTTTTAATTATTCTTCTACAACCTCAAGTACATCCATTGGACATGCTTTTGCACAGATACCGCAGGCAATACACTTGGATGCCGGATTGCCTTCTGTCTTTACAATCAGGCCAAACGGACATGCTTCTGCACATTTGCCGCAGCCAGTACATTTCTTCTTGTTGATCATATATACGCCTTTTGCGTTCTGTGTGATCGCTCCTTCTGGACATGCCTCTGCACATTTTCCACATTGTGGACATGCTACTGGACGAACAGTCTTTTTTTCTGTAATCTGAAGACATGCTTTGTCTGGATCAAATTCCTTATAAAATGCCTCTGAACAGGCACGTACACATTCCAGACATGCCATACAGGTACTGCCCTTTTTAACTTTCAGTTTCTTCATGATGTAATCCTCCGTGTTTTTTTCTATTATTTTAACATTAATGTAAAAATTTCTCAATAAAAACATATCTGCTGATAACAGTGACCGTACAATGAAATCCACCACAGATTCCAGTTATTCAACTTCCTTGTATTCCTTCCTCTGACAGAAATGCTCGGATCGCTTCCGGCGTCAGCAGCGCATAAATACTTTTGTGAAAGGTTGCTGCTACTTCCAGTTCACCATAATACCCGGTACGTACATCGCAGTTTCCATGAAGCGCCTTATCCAGGGTTTTTTTCAGATCATTTCCCTGGGGACTGTCCATAAAATGTTTCAGCATCCGACAGCAGGTGTGGGTATTTTCATAATAACGCCGGTATGCAGGATGAAATTCCCGCATCCATCCACTGGATGAAACACAGAAAAGTGCTACCGGATGAATAACCGGCTGGTACAGAAGATTCCATTTTTCCTGCTGCAATGGATCTGACGCAAATGCAAGAAGGGAGTGCTTCAATTCCTCTACAAAATCCGGATACTCTGCTTCCGTCAGGGAAATGATTTTCTGGTTACGGAAATATTGATTAATGTTGGTTTCATCAATTTGCTCAGGCGAAAGAGATTGCAGATACCGTGACATGGTTTTCAGATCCGTTTCCGCATGTTCCAGAGTATGATTAGTGATCTTCTGCCAAAGAAACTGCTGATATTCTGTCACAGGTGTGTCAAGATAAGCCATCCAAAGATACTGGGCCAGCAGCTGTGCATCTCTGGTTTTCATCTGATACCTGGCAGAATCATCTGGATGAAAATGGGTTTCCTCAAGCATATCTGTCAATTGATCCAGAGACTGACAAACAGGCAGCTGGCTGGCCAGACGATCCATCTCACTGATTGCCTTCTGGATAGACATCAGCTGCTTCTGCAAAATATTCAACTGCTTATGCAAGTAAAACGGTGTGGTGCGTGGCTGATTCAATATAGAGCGGATATCTGCCAGCGGGAGATCTGCTTCTCTCAATTTACGGATGAGAAAAAGCTTCTGTATATCTTTTTCCGAAAAATCATGATATCCGTTTGTGGGATTGACACGGGGAGTAATCATATTCTGATCAATATAATAATAAATGGTCCGCCGTGATAAACCTGTTTTTTGAATCACTTCCTGTATTCTCATCCTGATCTCCTCAAAAGTGTTCACCTGGTGTACGCTTTTTTTATTTATTATACCTTGTGTACCAAAGGAAATCTATAAAATTTGTAAAATTCACCAGAAATCAATTCCGTCAAAGGGAATTGATATGAAGCTTTTTGTGAATAATTTAACATTGACTGTCCACCAACTGCACCCACTATAATAAAATCAAGAAAAATCTAAGATGAGGTGATAAATTATGTTGAAAAATAAAGTTGCAATTGTCACAGGTGGAACTCGCGGAATTGGCTACGCTGTGGTAGAAAAATTTTTACAAAATGGAGCAACTGTAGTATTATTCGGCTCCCGGCAGGAAACAGTAACAAAAGCGGTTGCTTCCTTAAAAGAGAAAAATGAGAACTGGGAAGTTTCCGGTGCATGGCCAACTCTAACGGATGCTGACAGCTGAAATGTCCAAGATCAAAGATAAATATGGCAGAATTGACATTCTGGTAAACAATGCTGGTATTTCTGACAGTGCACCTATTGAAAAATATACTGCTGATCATTTTTCCAAAATCATGGATCTGAATGTAAATGCTGTAATGAACGGAATCCTACCAGTGGTGGAGATCATGAAGCAGCAGGGCGGTGGCTGTATCCTGAATACCAGCTCCATGGTAAGTATCTGTGGACAGCCTAGCGGGGTTGCCTACCCAACCAGCAAATACGCAGTGAATGGTCTTACCTGGTCTCTTGCCAGGGAATTGGGGTCTTTCCATATCCGCGTGAATGCTGTAGCTCCTGGAATCACCAGAACCGATATGGTAGCCGCACTCCCAAAAGAAATGATCCAGCCGCTGATCAACCGGATTCCTCTGCGCAGAATCGGTGAAACTGAAGACGTCGCTAATGCATTTCTGTTCTTGGCAAGTGATATGGCCAGCTACGTCACAGGAGAAATCCTGTCAGTTGACGGTGCAATGCGCTCCTGAGGAAGGCTCTGCGTAACGCAGAGTGCTCCCCACCCCACCTCATAATTCGGATATTGTTTATACTCTGGCAAGGGTCTGGCGCCGCGGCGCAGGTATGCTTTTACTTTTTCCCCATACAGATATGGATCATTGCCTTTTATGATTCCCCATTCCATCAGAAGCGCAGCTGATCCGGAAACAAAGGGAACAGCAAAGGAAGTTCCTGTATAGCTTCCATAGTCTCCGCCAGTCCTGGGGGCGGTTATACCCACACCAGGAGCTGTCAGATCCGGTTTTCCATATGGAAGTTCAC
>CABSEO010000122.1 GCA_902476665.1 uncultured Emergencia sp. | reverse complement strand
TGCCTGTATTGGCATCGACAACGTTCGCAGCCGCTTGAAGGAAATGGTCAACGGCCGCATGGATATTAAAAGCAGCGACAGAGGAACATCTGTGACCTTGTGGATCCCTTTGGAATGATACTTGGAAATGAGGTGAGTTTATGCGTTTTTTTGCAGTGGATGATGAAATGCTGATACTGGACGAAATGAAAAAGATTCTGGGAAAACTGTATCCGGCTGCGGAAATCTATTGCTTTACCTGTCCTGAACAGGCACTGGAGGCTTTTTCCGAATATCCTGCAGATGTGGCTTTTCTGGATATAAAAATGAGGAAAATGTCTGGTTTGCAACTTGCAGTGAGACTGAAAAAAATTAAACCGGAACTTCATATCATTTTTGTTACCGGTTTTCAGGAATATGCAGTCAATGCTTTTCAGCTGCATGCAACCGGATATCTGCTTAAACCGGTAGACGCGGAAGATGTCCAGCGGGAATTAACCTTTATATATAATGAACTCCCGGGAAAGAAGAGAATTGAGGTTCAGACCTTTGGGGGATTTGAACTGATTGTTGACAGAAAAACCGTGAAATTCGGACGCGCCAAATCAAAAGAATTACTGGCGTATCTGGTGGATCGTCGTGGAGCGACCGTTACGATGGCTGAAGCTTGTGCAGCATTGTTTGAAGAAAGCTCTGGGACAGCCGCTTCTAAAGGATACTTTCGACAGTTGGTCTATGATCTGAAAAACACATTGAAAAAAGTAGATGCAGAAGAAATTCTGCTAAAGAGCTTTAACAGCTATGCTGTTTTGCCGGAAAAGTTTGACTGTGATTATTATCGTTTTCTGCAAGGTGATCCAATGGCAATCAATGCTTACCAAAATGACTATATGCCTTCATACAGCTGGGGAGAGCTCCATAATGCCGAGCTTGGTTTTGAAAAGTGGATGGAGAAATAAAGAGGAACGGATACTTGGTATTCGTTCCTCTTTTAAAAAGGATGTAACGCTTTTGTAACGAATCATTTGATATACTTTAAAAAAAGTTAGGGATGAGAAAATTATGATAATTCTGCTTGTCGACAGCGATCAGAATGCACTGGAGCGTGAGGCCAGACGGCTTGCGAATCAACAGTCAGAAGCTATGGTCTTTCTGCACAGCAGCGCAGAAGATGCTGTGAGGTTTGTCATGTATCATGATGTGGATGCTGTCTATACCCGTTCTGCTTTGAAAGAAATGTCCGGCAAAGAGCTGATCGACAGAATCAGCAGGTTCTGTCCGGAAGCAGAATGTCATATCCTTTTAAAAGACGAGGAGTTTCCGGTTGTTTCCTGCGGGAAAATAGAAGAAACCTCAAGGGATGATAATGTACTGGGAAACAGAAAGCAACGTGTAAAAGCATCGGCTGACTGTTTTTTCTATGTCCCTGCGGGCACAGAGGCACAGAGGAAGGGCGGTAAGACTATGACAGATCAGAAGCTGCAGAGCTTAAACAGAAAAGAACTTTTGGAATTGTTGATTGAACAGGGAAAGGAACTGGAATTTCTGAAATCTGAATATGAAAGAGACCTGGACTTTCTCAAAAACGAGCATAGAAAAGAACTGGAAGCGCTCAGAGAAGAACTGGAAGCAGCACGAACCGCATTAAAGAACCGGGAAATCATGATTAATGAAGCAGGTTCTATTGCTGTGGCAGCACTTCAGCTCAATGGAATATTTGAGGCAGCACAGGCAGCCAGCCAGCAATATATAGAGAATATCCGCAGTCTCAATGAGAGACAGAACGCAATCTGTTCCAAGCGTGATGCGGATAGTCGAGCGGAAACAGAGAGACGGATGAAAGAGACCAGGGAAAAATGTGAGAGTATGGAAATTGCTTGCCAGAGAAAGTGTGAGGCAATGGAAGAAGAAGCGAAGCAGCGTTCCGAGGCATATTGGGCCGAGGTTTCAAAACGTCTGCAGTCTTTCTACGAAAGTCATCAGGAATTGAAAAAACTGTTGAATTTCAGTGGTTCAGGCATTCAGTTCTGAATGGAGTAATTCTATGAAGAAGAAACCAAGCTTTGCACCGCCCACTGTTGAGCAGCTGGAGGCGGAGTTAAAGCGAGAAAAGCATCGGAGAAGATGCAGAAAAATAATGCGCAGCACCCTTTCTGTTTTAATTGTTGTAGCAGCTGCAGCCATACTGATATCCAATCTGCTGCTGCCTGTATTAAAAATCTATGGCGTTTCCATGGAACCTGCACTGGTTAATGGGAACGTTATTATTGCTGTGAGAGACGGCTCCTACGAACGAGGAGATGTGGCCGCATTTTATTACAACAATAAAATCCTGGTCAAACGAGTGATCGGCTTGCCGGGAGAATGGGTGGACATAGATGAAAACGGTAATGTGACTATTGACGGACAGTCATTAGAGGAACCATATCTGGAAGAAAAAGCGTTTGGTGAGTGTAATATTTCCCTTCCATTTCAGGTCCCGGAAGGACGATATTTCGTAATGGGAGATCACCGCAGCGTTTCCAGTGATTCACGCAGCAGCGCCATAGGCTGTGTTGCAGAAGAACAGATTGTGGGCAGACTGGTCTTTAGGATCTGGCCGCTCAGCGGTTTTGGAGCGATAGATTAGTATTTGGCAAAGGAGGCTTTTCATGAAGTCGTACAATGAAAAAAACAGAGCGTGGGAATATCTGCTGGAACATAAGCTGCAAAAACGCTGGCAGAAGATTACAGTACTACTGGCAGTTCTTGTGGTTATTGTGATCACAACAGTCATGACTCTGCCTGCATTAACAATGGAAAAGGAGTCGGACACACTCTGTTGTCAGCTGAATACACATACCCATGTGGACGGCTGTTACGATGAGGATGGAAATCCGGTTTGCGGCTATGCAGATTTTGTTGTCCATACCCATGATGATTCCTGCTATCATGGTGATACTTTGATTTGTCCCTTAAATGAAATAAAGGTTCATACTCATGAAGCATCCTGTTATCAGGATATCCTTGTCCAGATCTGCGATTTGGAGGAAACGGAAGGTCATGTCCATTCAGCCCAATGTTATGAAGGAGTTGAAGAACTGATCTGCGGGAAGGAGGAAGCCGAACCGCATAAGCATAACGAAAGCTGCTATGATGCGGAGGGAACTCTGATTTGTGAAAAATCGGAAGAAGGTCACTCGCATAAAGAAGAATGCTATTCTTCAGAAAAAAAACTTGTTTGCGGCAAAAAGGAGACTTCCCCACATACGCATACCGGAGACTGTTTTGAAACACAGAAAAAACTTATTTGCGGAAAAGATGAAATCGTACTGCATACCCATACATCCCACTGTTATGATGGGAACGGCAGACTGATCTGCGATAAGACAGAAGTGCTTGAACATGTTCATGACGAAACCTGTGTCCCGGAGGAGAAAGAAAAACAGGGAGCCCGGATTTCTTATCAGAACGAAACTAGCTGGGCGGCTGTCGAAAGGTTTTCCTCTTCGGCTGCAGAGAAACGTCTTGCTGCAGCAAGCAATGCGCGGGCAGCAAGCATAAATTTTGCCCAGTATATTACAAACTTTACTTTATCCAGAGAAGTTGACGGGCAGTGGGTACCGGTAACAACTGAGGTAACCAGCGGAGATTCAATTAAGGTGCACATCAGTTATACAATGCCGGAGAATACTGTTACAGCGGATTCTAAGGTAATTCATTATCAGCTTCCTGCCGGAATTGGACTGCGTGAGCAGGCATCTGGCCCGGTTACCATTGGGAATAAAGATGCCGGCGCTTATACCATCTCAACAGGAGGTCTCATACAGATTACATTCAATTCAGATTTTGCGGATGGAAGCGCGTTTACGGGAGAACTGGAATTTCAGGGAACAGTCACTGCCACGGGAGAGGAAGGAAATGATTCAATTGATCTGGGCTTTGACGGCGGAATTATCGTAGTAAAACCGGATAGGGAAGAAAAAGATCTGACTATTACAAAAGCAGGTAATTATGACAAGTCACAAAATCTTATAACCTATCGGATTGCAGTATCTACTGAGACCGGGACAGACGGTACAGTTACCATTGAGGACGCATTTATTCATGCGCCGGAATACGGAGTGATAAATTATAAAGAGGACAGTATCAGTTTACAGAAAGTGGATACTCAGGGGCAGATAACTTATCCGTTTACCAGTCTGGAGGAAATTCGCCCGCATCTTACTGTTATGCAGCAGACAAAAGAAAAAGCCGCCACCTTTGTTCTGAAAGATCTTCCAGCTCTGCAGAAAGGAGAATCCTATATTCTCACTTATTCTGCAGTGCCGGATCTGAACAGCCTGGGAAATGGAAACGGTTATCTGCAGTTTTCCAATAAGGCAGTGGCAAAGGATCAGGTCAACACAGCAGAGGCAACTGCAAATGTGCAGGTATCCAAAGCGATGATTTCAAAGGAGTACACATATGATGTGCTGACAAGAAAGATTAAGTGGACCATCTATGTAAATGAAGATCAGAGAGATATCAGCGGATGGACATTAAAAGACACGTTGACTTATACCGCTGACGGACAGGAGCATACAATGAAACTGCCGGAAAAAGTTACCATAACTGCTCTCTGGGATTATGCGCCGACAGGAGAAAGCTATGAGATTTCATTGCCGTATACTTTTCCCCAAAACTCCAAAGCACAGTATGTAATCACATATGAAACAGAAATACCGACGAACATATCATCAGACAGCACCATTATCTTTCATAATACAGCATCTGTTGGAGATTACTGGGTAAAGGTGGATGTGGAAGGGCCTACCATCGGTGACTATGGAGTAGTAAAAGGAAGTCTGGGCAGTGACAGTAACACAGGAATTGTCCACTGGGCAGCAACGATTGCCCGTCCTAATCCTCCTGAATTGGAAAAGCTTCATTATGTTGATCTGCTTTCAGGCGCAGTGACCGAAGACGGAAGCCAGTTTATGGAAAGTCATTATACGACGAAAAATCTTTTATCTTCTCTAGCAGTGTGGACTGTGGATGGAAAAACCAGACTGGAATACGGCACGGACTATACGATTATGGCAATTTCCAAAGCAGATGTGAAATCCTTTATGGAAAATAATGATGCATCCATTGAAGATCTGTCCTGGCTGGTGGCAGAGTATGATTTTTCTGATATGGTTGAAGTATTTAATTGGAGAGATATCAGTGCCTTTAGTTCTGACGAACCACTGGGAATGTTTGCGGTTGTGTTTTATGACAGTGTCCCGGAGAAAATTTCAGAGCAAAATCTTCTTATTACTTACGATTCCCGAATAGATAAGGGATCCTTGCCGGAAGGAACGAAAAAAGTCACAGTATATAATCTGGGCAGAATTCCTGATGACTATTCTCTGACACAGGCAGAGATGACTTTTTATCAAAAAATCGACAAGCAGGCAAGCCCTGACGGTACCGAAGAAGGAAGTAGAGATACCGGTTCGTTTACTGACAGTTCGCTGACAGTGAACTCAGGTGATACAGGGGAACTTCTTCACTATCGGATTATGATTACAGATTACGGTGAAAAAACTGAAATCACTGTTACAGATATTCTTCCTGCGGGCGTGGAGCTGGTGGAGGATTCCGTGATGCTGCGCCGGCATCCGAACAGTTGGAACACTTATACGGATGAGACAAAAGATACATATTACCTGCAGGAAATTACCGCGGATAAAAATGACGATGGAACAACCACGGTGACATTCAGGCTGGGACATTTAAATGATCTGGAAAAAGATACTTTTGGAATTTATTATGATGTTTCTGTTGCCGGTGATGTGGAGCTGGAGGAAAAAGGGGAGAAAACCTATACTAACACAGCATCCTGGGATGGAATTTCCGATAGCACCACCACAACAGTAAAATACAGTCGGCCTCATCTGGAGAAAACAGGGGAAAAGCTTACTGATGAGGATTCTCTGCGGTATTATGTGATCATCAATCCTGAGGGAGAACGTCTGAATCCTTATGATGAAAATCTTACATTGAAGGATACACTGACCATTCCGGAAGGAACACAGGCTTTCTTTGAACCGAATACAGTAAAACTTTATCAATATGATGAAAATGCAAAAGATAATCATTTCTGTGGTACGCAGATTGATTCTTCGCAATATGGTGCTGAATATGACAGTGAAACACATACGATTACTTTTACGCTGCCTGACAGCACAGCCTGTGTACTGGTTTATGACTATTCTGTTGACAGAGGATCCGCTGCCGGTGATCTGTCGATA
>CABSEO010000121.1 GCA_902476665.1 uncultured Emergencia sp. | reverse complement strand
CCCGTTTCACCGCCATCCAATCCCATTCGCTGCGGATACAGATCCATTCCTTTTCCGTGCTCTGACCGGAAACTTTTTTTCTCGGGACTTCCCGTCCCCTCACAGGTGCTTCCATTAGTACGGATACACCCTGTCGCTATTCCCTGCGCCTCATCTCCATTTCCTATATATAATGATGTTTTTGTTCCCTTCTGCGGCATACAGTACATCAGGTTTCCCGTCGCCGGGGCAAATCCATAACGGTTCCCGCCCGCCGCAGTCTTGTCAATGTCAAATGCTACTTCTACCTGCTCCCCCTGCGTTCCGACAATGGATCCGACAAATGACATTCCCGTATAGTCCGGGTTATCCTCCCATGGAACCCACGTATAACTGTTTCCCGCAAGGCGGTATGTAAAGATGACCTCCCCTCCTGCCAGTTCTGTTTTTTTCCGAGAAACAAGCAGCTCCCTTCCTTCATATGTTACTCTGTCCCCCAGCGACAGGCTTGTCCTCGTAACAACATCATAACAAATGAAATCTTCCCTATCAACAAGGCATTTTCCACTGACTGCATAATATCTCCCATCAAAACAGAGATCACAGGAAATGATTTCTCCCAATTCCCTTTTTTCACCTTCCGGCAATCCAAGGTAAAAGCGGGGATAATAATAGCTGGTATCCGGCACTAATGGAAGCCCAAGCTGGGACGCCATTCTTTTCAGAAATCTCCAGTCCGTTTCCTGATACTGTATCAGCGTCCCTCCGGTTCGCATGTCGCTCCCCGGCAGTATGCAGGCGCTGTGATCGGTATCTGCTGTTACGGCACTGGCAATCCCCATATAAGTCTGTACTTTTTTCTGAAATACCCGGTTACTTTTTTTCTGATCTAAAAGAATTGTTCCTGACACAGCCTGTATGTCTGCAATCCTGTATCCTCTTTCTTCTTTGATTTCCACCTTTTCCGGATATCCGCTGAACAACGCTCCCGCAGTATTCCCCTGCCCCAAAAGCTGTATGGGTGCATTCATGCTGTTTATGCCTGTCTCATTTTCTGACAACAGAAGTCGAAAGTTTCCTCTGGCATGTTCCCCTGGAACCTCCCATGTCTGAAAATCAAGGATCTTTTCCATGGCAAAGGAACTGATAAATTTTAAATCGGAATATTCAATTCTCCTTTGTAATCCTTCTGCCATAAGCCTCTCCTATTCTTCCTGACCTAACGAAGCAGGTAAAATATATTAGTATGAGTACCAAGGTCTTACTTCATAAATTGATATTGCTTGGGTCAAATCTTTCATCTTATATGCGTCCCCTTCCGCAATAAAAACACTTTGTCTACCAATTTACCCTCGCTTTGATATAATTTACATTACATAATTTCTCAATCGCTTTAATTTCATTTTTACTACAATCACCATTTTTTCTTATAATATAAACTTCATAAACTGTTCCATCACGTAACATTGGAATATCAGTTGTCACTGGTTCTCCAAACTTATAAACATATCAAAAAATTATTATTCTCTTACGAACTTAAACCTGAAAAACAACTATTATCAATTTTTTTGAATTTATATTAACATCAATAGATCATACTAAATACTTCTTAACTATATTTATTATTTTTTCATTTTTCGTTCTTTCAGCAATATCTAAAACACTACAATTTCTTACATATTCGTTTGAATAAGTTACTATCAAATTCCTGTAATTTTTCATAAGTTCCTCTACAAGAAAGGCATTTGAAAAACGAATCGCACTAACTAAAGGATTATCTTTCATCTCTCTACTGTTAATAACAATACCTTCATCTATTAATTTTTTTGCAATTATATTGTTGTTCTTTTTTATTGCCGTCATAAGTTCCAAACCGTCAAAAGCATTAATATCTATACCATTTTCAATAAGCCAAAGTGCTTCCTTTTCTTTCCCTTCTGTGATTGTATAATTAAGTAACGAACCTTTAGGGACAACTATATTTATCAAATCGTTATTCAAAATATAATCTTTAAAGCCTTCAAAATCTCCTGCCAATTCCAATACCTTAACTATTTTTTTTAAATTTTCTTCGTTTTCTCCCCAAAAGTTTTTTTCCGAATAATTTAAATAAAATTCCTGATATTCTTCAGAATCAAAAGTCGGTCCTGTTAAAACTGCATCGACAAATTCTATTGGCGGTATATATTTTCCATTTAATATATCATCTATAATAACATTTGGCGCCGCATATCTTATTTTCTTTTTTAAATCAATGATGCGTATTTCTCCAAACCCTTTTACATACTTTTTTCCATCAATCTCTGTTTCACGACATACACCATTCAAATCGCTATTTAATGGATTCTCACAATATAAAGTCAGCTTTTCTATGAATATTGAATCAAATGTCTCTTTACTTTCCACTGTCCTATCAAAATTTACATTCCACCCAATATTGTATGCATTTTCAAAATGTTGATAACAATACTTTGTCATATCAGAATTCATTATTCTCTCTCCTCGTATACAAATCAGATATTTATATAATTTAACATAAAATAGCACTCACCAAAAGAAAAGTATCTATCATTTCGCGTTATAAGCAACCAAGTGCTTCTAATAATAATTTGCTTCTTTCGCTAAAACACCAACCACATATTGTAATGTTGTTACTGACCTCATGAACTGTCACAGATTTGCTTACATGAACTGTCATCAGATTGACTGGTTTTCTGTCATCAGCCAGCCCCACAGGGCTGCCGCCTGAATCCAGGCGGCAATAAGCTTTACGTTGTTATGGTTCCAAGCATTTCATGCTCTATGACGAACTTGATCATATAATCATCGATCAGGCGCTTCTGGTTTTGAAATGCATACATAAGAGCTTTTTCACAGATCCGGTTGACCATACGTGGGATCCCGGCCGATGCTTTATGGATCTCATCCAGCGCTTTGGCTGTAAAGACCTCCTGGGTACATCCGGAGTAATCCATATGGCTTGCGATATACTGTTCTGTCTCAGATCTGTCCAGGTGTGGCAGGGTACAGTACATATCAATGCGCTGGCGGACTGCGGCATACCGCTGCAGTTTCAGCTTGTTTTCCCACAGTTCGGTCTGACCGACCAGTACAACAGCCATAGGACTCATGGAATCAAATCTGTAGTTGAGCAGAAAACGGAATTCTTCCAGTGTTTCCTTTTCAAGCAGATGAGCTTCATCAAGGATGCAGACGACCTTTTTGTGCTGCACTCCCCGGATGATCTCGATCTCCTGTTGCAGCTGGCGTTTGGAATCACCACGGTAAAACCGGGATTCCAGTCCCAGCTGGTCCAGCAGCCCTTTATAAAACCACCGTGGTGTCAGCTTTGAGTCAGACAGATACAGGACAATGTAATCCTCTTTGGGAAGTTCCGAGTAAAAACGGCGGATCAGGGTTGATTTCCCGCATCCGGGGTCCGCAGTTACAACGGCAAACATCTGACGGTCTGCCACATAGGACAGCCGTCCGAGGGTCTCACGGAATGCATTGGATTCATACAGCTTTTCCGGTGGGACATCACGGACAAATGGCGTGTGCTCCATGCCAAAGAATGCTTCATACATCAGTCATCCGCCTCCTTCCGGTACGCGGCAAAGGAAATGGCATCTGCCATCTGCCGCCGGTTCTGTTCATGACGTTTTTCCAGTGCATCCAGAAAGCGGGAAGTCGTAGGGGTCTGTTCCTGCATGGAAGCAGGCAGGGCCGGACTCTTATCACAATACGGACCGATCACAACCGGCATTGCGGTAAAAAGTTCCATTCCCTGATAGGAGACAGTGATCTGCTCCGGGGCTGCCGGATCATAAGAGATCTCTACCGTGTGTCCTATCAGGGAAGGTTTCGTTTCATACCGTTTTCCACGGAAGCTGATGCAGGCTCCCCGGTCGACTTTCCTCTGCTCATGATGGAGAAAAGCTTCCGATACCACCGCTGCATCCAGAAAGGTCAGCGGACGGCTGTCCCGGTTCCACTCCTGAAGTGGGGAGATCCCTTCTTCCGGAACAGCGGCTCCAAGGCTTTCGTAGTATTCTGCGATACCGGCATGCTTCTGCTTATGATAGTATTCCTCCAGATAGACAGCCCAGAGACGGTTCAGTTCTTCCAGTGTCCTGATATTTTTAAGCTTCGATTCACGGATAAAGTCATCCACCACCTGATGGAACTTTTCAATCTTGCCCTTGCTTTTCCCGGAACGTGGTTTTGCATGCATGACACGGATCCCAAGTCTTGCAAGTGAGAACCGGATTTGCTTTGCAATGTACTGGCTTCCGTTGTCAAAGTAGCAGGCATCAAAGACTCCATATCTGGAGATGGTCTGATGGAAGGTATCCTCAATGATGGATTCTTCCTGATTATCGTAAAATCGTGAGGACAGCAGATATCTGGAATGGTCATCAATGGCGGAGGACAGATAGGTCTGTACCTTTGCACCATTTTTCCCAATGGGAAGTTTCGGTCCATACTTGATATCACCCTGGATCAGCATCATACGGTGAGGCTTGCAGAAACGTCTGGACGAACTGTTCCTGGCCTCTTTATACATCTGCATCTGGTTCCGACCGTATCCAGCCCGGTATATGTGGCGTTCAAGGGTTGAGCGCTTCAGAATGCCGGGAGCCACAAGACCTTCTGCTTCCAGAATGTAAATGATCTGGGCAACTGACCGTTCCGGAACTTCCCTGCGGAGCTGGACAGCCTGTTCCAGGAGAAACTCAAAGTTTTCCGGAAGACTCTGGGAACGATGCTTTTCACGGTCAGCCGGTCTGAGACCTGCGAACTGTTTTTCTGCAAAGGCTTTTTCATACCGGTAGAGCGTGCGGACAGAAATGTTGTTCTCATCAGCGATCGTTCTGCGCAGCTGCAGGCGTCTGGCATCATCCAGACCGGTCTGGAGAAGTGGTGAGATCAGCTGGAAACGGTGAAGGGCTTCCTGATCCTGCCACTGCTGTTTTATAAATGTGTCATCTGTACTCATGGTATAGCTACCTCCTTCTAAGGCCACTATACTATCGGCCAGCATGACAGACGAACCAAAGCAGGTGCACAGGTCTACCAGCGGACCGGCACCAGAAATCCGCCGCTGTTATAGATCAGCCGGAGAAGCTGTTCCAGCCAGTTCTGATATCTGTTTCTGATCTTGTCGAGCAGCGAGTCAGAGGAAAACAGGAAGTCCTCTCCCAGATTCAGTATCTGATATCCGGCTGTCCGCAGGTATCCTTCCATACGCTGCAGGTTTTCACGGAACCATTGAAGCCAGCGGAGCATGGTACTGAAAGATGGATAATCCTCAGAATCCAGGTCATCTGGAAGAATTACTTCGTCCAGGACACCGGCGATCACCTCTGCCTCATAGTGTTTATAGGGAACAAGGCAGTCAGGAAGTTCATTGTGATAAGCATGGCAGTTCTGACAGCGGAACCTGCGAATCATCAGCTGCTCCTTAGTGCCGCCTTCCTTTTTGCGGATACGTGGTCTGGAATCTCTGTAGTGGAGCGTTCCCTGACATACGGGACAAATATGGGAGTTCTCACTGCTCTCAACAAAAAACACCAAAATCCTCCTTGAGGACCAGTGTGTAGTCTGATATAATAATCATGGTTTTTAACCATGGTCTCAGAGTACACGACTTGTCACGGAGGGTGCTCGGGGACCTTTTTCTTTCTGTAAACTAATGACAGTATACAGATCATTCCAGAGACAGGCAAGCAGATCAGTATTATGCTAATTTAGGGAGTCAACAACATTTAATAATGACTCATTCATTACATCATCTATCATATAGGATGTATTTTGTATTTTATCTGTATGTACGAATACTATAATGCGGCCAAACCACCTGTCTGGTCTTAACGACTCCACTCCCCATTTTTTGTTGCACAAATTTCTATTTTTAATTGATATGAATCTGCTTTGAAACATCCATTACCTTACCCGTCCGAATATACAACTTGCCTACAAAATATGAGCTGTTCTAAAAGGTCTTACTCTTGGTTAGTCGCCCTCAATTGTTTCTAAATAATATGTCTCTGCTTTTTTTAATTTGGCCACTCGTTCCATAGTCCAATCTTCCTATCATCCTCCTTAAACACTGCTCGCATACTCCAAATCATTATTAAAATAATTTTCTTTAGCAATATCTTCATATGATGTATTATGTAATAAATCTATAAAATTATCTACTATGAATTTATAAATGTTGATTTCAAGGCATCCAATAGCTTGCTTAGAATAATTCTTTGATT
>CABSEO010000120.1 GCA_902476665.1 uncultured Emergencia sp. | reverse complement strand
CGTCCTGCATCCTCCGTTTTTTCATCTGTACTGTCATAAATAACAAACGGCACAGGTGTTGCCGAATGGGTTCTGATGGCTAGAGGAGTCCTGTGATCTGGAACTTCCAGTACACGAAAATCTTCCCCATCCTCACGCAGAGCTTCTACAATCGGCTTCAGCACTTTCTGGTCAATATCCTGAAGACACTGAATCTTTCCTTCCATATCACCCTGATGAGAACATTCATCAGGCCCTTCCAGATGAACATAGACAAAATCTTTGCCGTCTCTGAACTCTCTGATAGCGGCATCCGCTTTGCCGGCAAAGTTAGTATGCAGTGTACCTGTAGCTCCTTCCACATCCACAGAATTCAGCCCTGCACAAATGGCAATACCTTTAATCAGGTCTACAGCACTGATGGCAGTCCCCTTAATCTGATATTTATCATAGAAAGAAGAAAGCTTCGGCTTTTTTCCCTGTCCCCATATCCATAAAGAGTTGGCAGGATTCAGCCCGCGAGCAATTCTGTCCCGGTTTACAGGATGGTCTTTCAGAATTTCATAACTCTTTTTCATCATATCTGTCAGAAATTCACTGCCTTTGCCTTTCGGCAGATGATCTCCTGTCCGCTGTTCCAGCACATCATGAGGTGGTGTCAGATCAAATCCGGTTTCGCCGTTATGCACAATCAGGCAGTGCCGATAACTGGTACCTGTGTAAAAACGCAGATTATCGTCAGCAAAAGCTTCATTGACGGCCTGAATCAGCTGATCAGCCTCTTCTGTAGTAATATCACCTGAGCTGTGATCTTTGATAATCAGATCCTCATAGTCTCCATCGCCTTCCAGAGTAATGATATTGGTCCGGAAAGCCACATCGGTATCACTCATATCAATGCCGATGCTGGCAGCTTCCAGAGGAGAACGTCCTGTCAGATATACTGACGGATCATAGCCCATAACAGACAGATTGGCCGCATCACTTCCGGGAGCAATTCCCGGCGGTACAGTTCTGACCATTCCCACCTGCCCTCGAGCTGCAAGACTGTCAATAAAAGGCATCTGTGCAGCTTCCAGCGGTGTTTTCCCATTCAGTTTTTCAATGATTTCATCTCCCGCTCCATCGGGAACAAGAATTAAATATTTCATGTAAAATCTCCTTGCATTATACTCGGCAGCAGGCAGACTCAGGCACAACACACATTGAACCGGCAAAAGCAGGGCAGATTAACCCGGACTTGCTTTTTTCAATATCAGTTATAATTTAGAAGAGCCGCCTTAAAAAGCAGCTCTCCGTCTTCTTTTCCTTCTATAAAATCCTGTTTTTACAGAAAATCTGCACATGCAGCACTCACATTATGAGTAAAATTGTGAAATTGAAGTAATCCATTATATACTTTTTAGACGTTTGCCGGTTCCAGATTAACTTCAGTCTGTATATAAAGAGATTAGTCTGCTGCGAATTTCACTGCCGCCGTTTTTTGTCTTATTTATTTTCTTCTGCGAACATTTTCATGAATGCGATAAGCTTGTCAACACCCTCCATCGGCATTGCATTATAGATGCTGGCTCTCATACCGCCGATAGAGCGATGGCCGTTCAGATTCACCATTCCCTCTTCCTTGGCAGCGGCAACAAATTTCTTATCCATATCAGTATCTCCTGTTACAAAGACCACGTTCATCAGGGAACGATCCTCCTCTGCTACAGGGCAATGATAGAAATCACTGGCATCTATGTAATTATACAGCTTTTCAGCCTTTTCCACATCAAGGTCGTGCATAGCCTTGATTCCACCCATTTTTTTAATATGCTTGAAGACTTCTCCTGCCATATAGATGGCAAAGCAAGGCGGCGTATTATACATGGATCCGTTATCGGCATGAATCTTGTAATCCAGATAAGTCGGTACCTTTTCATCAGCATAACCCAGCAGATCCTCTCTGATGATGACGATGGTAACACCTGCAGGGCCCACGTTTTTCTGCGCACCCGCAAAAATAAGGCCAAACCGGCTTACATCAATTTCTTCACTGAGAATGCAGCTGGACATATCGGCTACCAGCGGAATATCTCCTGTATCAGGAATCTCTGAAAAATGAGTTCCATAGATGGTGTTATTGTAGCAGACATAAACATAATCCGCATCAGGTCTGATATCTTCTTTTGTGAACTTTGGAATATAAGAGAAAGTATCCTCTTCAGAGCTTGCGATAACTCTGATATCTCCAAACTTACACGCCTCCTTATAGGCTTTCTTAGCCCAGGACCCTGTCACTACATAGTCAGCCTTTTTAGAGGCTCTGAGCAGGTTCAGCGGCACCATTGCAAATTGAAGAGTTCCTCCACCTTGTAAAAACATAACTTTGTAGTTGTCAGGGATATTCATAATATCTCTTAAGTTAGCTTCTGCATCTTCGATGATTTTTCCGAACTCTTTTGAACGGTGACTCATTTCCATCACTGACTGGCCACAGCCTTCATAACTGGCCAGATTAGCAGCTGCATCCTCGATGACGTTAAGCGGTAACATCGACGGACCTGCGGAAAAGTTAAATACACGATCGTTGTTTGTCATTTTCGTCGCCCTCCATTTGGTTCTTAGAATTTTTTTGAATATTTTATTATTATAACACTTTAATTCTTGAAAGTAAAGCGTCAAGGTGTTATAATTTTTTATAACTATCAATGAAATTAGGAGGTGCTGCCAATGTACAAGATTGGAACTTTAAACAAAATATCGCCTGTGGGACTCTCTCACCTTTCTGATAAATATACCGTTTCCGATGATCTGTCCGGCGTAAGCGGAATTCTTGTAAGAAGCCAGGATATGCACGAGATGGACTTTGGTAAAGAACTTTTATCCATCGCCAGAGCTGGCGCAGGTGTCAACAACATTCCTCTTGACAAATGCGCAGATCAGGGGATTGTAGTGTTCAATACACCAGGTGCCAATGCCAACGCAGTAAAAGAACTGGTACTGGCCGGACTGCTGCTGGCTGCAAGAAATATTCCCGCCGGCATCGCCTGGGTGGAAGAATTAACCGAAAATATCGGTAAATCTGTGGAAAAAGGCAAAAGCCAGTTTGCGGGGACAGAACTCAAAGGTAAAACTCTTGGTGTTGTAGGGTTGGGAGCTATCGGTGTTCTGGTTGCCAATGCAGCCGCAGATTTAGGTATGAAAGTAATCGGTTACGATCCTTTCTTCAGCGTGAAATCCGCCCACAGTCTTTACTCCTGTGTAGAAGTGAAGGACGATGTCAAGGCGATGCTTCCTCTTTGCGATTATGTTTCCATTCATGTGCCTGCTATGGATGCTACCAAGGGCATGTTTAACAGGGAACTTTTCTCCCTGATGAAGGAAGGTGCCGTATTGCTCAATTTCTCCAGAGACAAACTGGTAAAAGAGGACGATCTTCTTGCTGCTCTGTCAGAAGGCACACCGAGAAAATACATAACCGATTTCCCGACAGATGGTGTGCTGGGCAAGGAAGGTGTAATCTGTCTGCCGCATCTGGGTGCATCCACTGCAGAGGCAGAAGATAATTGTGCGACCATGGCAGTGGAGCAGACCATGGACTATATTGAAAACGGGAATATCGTAAACTCCGTCAACTTCCCGCCTGTAAATCTTGGACCGAGAACCGGAGACAACAGAATTGCCGTTATTACAAAAGGAGAACCAAATCCTGTGAAGCTTGCCGCCGCTATGTTTGCTGACATCAATATCAAAGCAATTGCCGGAAACGTAAAGGGCGAATATGGCTATGCACTGGTATCCACCGATGACATGCTGACATCTGTGCCGAAAGTCGACGGCGTGATCAGAGTCAGAGTCATTCAGCCTGACGAGGCATAAGCATAACGGCTTCCGCAGTAAAAAACATGACCGTATGATGCGAAATTAAAGAACTGACCATCCGAAAGCATTTGATTTCAGATGGTCAGTTCTTTTTCTTCTATTTTATCTGTCTTCTTTCCATCTCTTCACCATCATATCGATATAGGTAAGGTATAGATCAGGCAGAACATCAAAATTATAGCCTTTATGAAGTCTTTCTGTATATTTGTGCAAATCCTTTCCATATCCGCCGATAATTACTCCCGGTGCTCTAAATACTTTCAGCGCTTCAGTCGGAAGCTGATACACCAGATCCACACCTGCAAGATTCTGAAATAATGCATCAAAATCCATTCCTTCTGCAAGCCATGTGTAACACAGATCAGAAATACCATAGTACTCACTTTTTCTCAGCTTTTCTCCATATTTTTTCTCTGCATATACAGTAAGCTCGTCAACACAGTCCAGCATAGCCTTCGTGTCCGAATCTTCCAGATCCACATTGACATCAGGGTAAAACGGCGGAATCACAGATACAATAATCATCGGCTGTTTCTCACCATAAATCTCATAAAGGTGACGTACCAGTTTCACACAGGCGTCCTGAATTTCCGGATTTTCCAAAAGCAGCTTCTTAGTATAGTCTTGCAGATGAGCCTTCAGATCACCGCTGTAATTCTGCTCTGCGGCAGCATAAATCTCTTGAAACGTTTTTACGCACGGCTTTGCAGTGTAGGCCTTAGGACGGCTGCCTGTCAGTTTTTCAAATGCGTCCACTCTGCTTTGGATGAAATCCAAAACGTTTTCAAATGCCGTTTCTGCCGCTTTTACAAGATTCTGCATCAACGTCTCAGGCTCCAGCCGAATGGTTGCGATATTGAAATAAGAAGCAGCATAAAGCGGTGAAGATAATGAGTAGCAGGTCTTGAGATCCTGCTGCTTCAGCCCTGCAGGAGGGGCAGTAGTAATCCCGTGATTCTGCTGACAGAATACAGGATTCAGATGCACCTGCTTATAGATCTCCTGTGACAGCAGATTTGCATCCAGACCAAGGAAAGGTTCCTCACCATGGGTGGCCGCACCAACACAGAAAAACATAGGCATTACCTTTCCGGAAGCACCATACTGTATATATTTACAGCCTTCTTCGGCATTATCTACCATAAAACACTCCGTCAGAAGAAGCAGACGATATTTCAGGTTCTGATCTTTGGCAAATTCATTGAAAAAGGAAAGAGCCCTCAGCATCCCCTCGGAGTTGGTCTCTTCACCGCAGACCCCTGCATAAAGGAAGTTGCAGTCTGCCTTTTCTTCCGAATAATGCCGTAGCAGTTCGATACATAATGCATGACCAAACTTCATATCCGCCGTACCTCTGCCAAAATACCACTCTCCGCTTTCCAGATCCGCTCTGGTTTCCGCATCAAGAGGCAGCTGTCCGATAGACGCAGTCAGAGCTTCCACATCAAAGGCTCGGTCCTGCAGATTTCCGTATTCATCTGTGTCTACAACATCATAATGCCCTGTTAATATTACTGTATCTGAAGTTTTTTTCTCTGACCTTAAAAAAGCTGCAATGACAAAACGGTTAAAAGGATCATTTTCAATGGGAATCCTCATGACCATCTGTGGATTTTCCATAAAATATGGAATTTCAAGCAGCAGTCTCTCAATTTCTTCTGCCGCAAGACTTTCCTGCCCGGTGCCCGATATACTTGGCACTTTCACGAGCCGAAGCATATCCTGATATATTCTTTCTTTACTAATCATAGACATCCTCCAGGTTAATTTCAAATTTTTCTATGTTATATTTCATCATCTGATCCGAAACACCTAGAACTTTTGCGGCCTTTTTCAAATCGCCGCCGTTGTTTTTCAGTGCCTCCAAGGTGCAGTCTCTCTCGAAGTCCTCAATATAGGATTTCAGACTGCAGCCGCTGTTCAAAAAATCTCTGACTGCAGGGCTGAGCTGGGGAACAGACGGAACCCTGCTTTCAAAGCGCTCCTGTATGTCCTGCAGTCTGATAGTTCCACTCCTGGCAGAATAAAATGCTCCCTCAATCACGTTTCTGAGCTCTCTTACATTGCCCGGCCAGTCATATCGGGCAAAAAAATCTGCCGCAGATTCATCCAGACCGGAAATCTCTCGGTTGCCGATCTGGGCATTAAACTTTCGAATATAGTATTCAGCAATCGGTAAAATATCCTCTCGCCGCTGCCGCAGAGGTGGCAATTCAAACTGGATGACAGAAAGTCTGAAGTACAAATCTTTGCGCAGTGTATCAGTATAAATCAGAGTTTCCACATCCAGATTGCAGGAGGCGATAATCCTCACATCCACAGAAATTTCCTCTTCACCTCCAATGGGGCGGATTCTTTTTTCCTCAATTACACGTAATATTTTCCCTTGCGTAGCTAAAGGCATGGTATGAATTTCATCGAGAAAAATGGTTCCTTTATCTGCTGCAACAAATAGACCGTCTCTT
>CABSEO010000119.1 GCA_902476665.1 uncultured Emergencia sp. | reverse complement strand
TTCTTCACCCGGCATTTCTTCCAGACGGCCGGACATCTCACGCAGAGCCTCGGCCCATCTTGATGTGGAGTCAGCCATAAGGGCAACAGAATAACCCATATCTCTGAAATACTCCGCAATAGTGATTCCTGTATAGATAGAAGCTTCTCTGGCGGCTACCGGCATATCAGAGGTATTGGCGATGAGCACGGGTCTTTTCATCAGAGATTCCCCTGAACGAGGGTCTTTCAGTTCGGGGAATTCCATCAGTACATCAGTCATCTCATTGCCGCGTTCACCGCAGCCGATGTATACTACAATATCTGCATCCGCCCACTTGGCCAGCTGATGCTGTACCACAGTTTTACCGGATCCGAACGGTCCCGGAACTGCCGCAACACCTCCCTTTGCAATCGGGAACATGGTGTCGATGACTCTCTGTCCTGTGATCAGCGGCATTTCAGGCACCAGCTTTTCTTTATAAGGTCTTCCTGTTCTGACAGGCCATTTCTGCATCATGGTCAGTTCAGCAACAGTTCCGTCTTCCTTCTTTATGGTGCATACCACATCTTCAACGGTAAACTCTCCTCCGCGAATGGATTCCACAGTTCCTCTGATTCCGTAAGGCACCATAATTTTATGCTCCACAATGACAGTTTCCTGCACTGTACCGATAATGTCTCCGGCTTCCACCTGCTCTCCGGCTTTGCACACGGGAACAAATTCCCATTTCTTTTCTCTGTCCAGAGACGGTACACTGATACCTCTTGTAATATTTGGACCTGCCTTCTCACGCATAGCTTCCAGCGGTCGCTGAATGCCGTCATACATGGTTTCAATAAGACCCGGCCCCAGTTCTACCGAAAGCTGTGCACCTGTTGAAACAACTGGAGCTCCCGGTCCGATTCCCGCCGTCTCTTCGTATACCTGAATGGAGGCCATGTCACCCCTCATCTCTATGATCTCGCCAATCAGTCCCAGGTCACCTACACGCACCACGTCGAACATATCGGCATCTTCCATACCGGAAGCTACGACCAGCGGACCTGAAACCTTAACGATTTTTCCCTGACTCATCTATTTTTCACCTCCAAATAGTATATCTGCCCCGACAGCGCGCTCAACAGCCTTGCTCACGCTGCGCATTCCTGCCCCCGTAGCACCTTCTTTACCCGGGATCGGAATAATAGCAGGAAGTCTTGCATCTTTATATTTATCGATGTCCTTCGCCATATCGGCTGCCAGAACCTCTGTGATGTAAATTATCGCATACTCGTCCTTGGCCAGCGGGTGAAGGATTTTCTTTGCTTCTTCACTTTGGCTGCAGGGAAACACATCCAGTCCCACGGCCTTAAAGCCCAGAACCGAGTCCTTGCCGCCAATTACACCTATCTTATACATATGGCTCCCTCAATTTCTCACTGATTTGTTCCGGCGTAGAACCGATGAGAATGCCCGTCAGGATGATACGCAGATTGTCGATTTCAACCTCTTTCGCATACCAGTAACCTGCAATCGGCACAATTCCAAAAGTTTCGTACTTGGCCCTCTTGTTAAACTCCATCATACGGTCGTCACAGAGTTTTTCCAGAAGGGTGAAATCACCAGTTTCCTCCAGACTTCTGCCGCCTTCCGCCAGTACCTCCCGGAGACCGTAAGGCGCCAGCTTATCAGCAATCTGACTGTAACTCTCCTCGTAACAGGATATGAAAAACTGCTGGCTGACATTGCCGCCCTCCAGAAAAACCTTTTGGAAAAATGACCACGGTTTTTTCATCTGACGCAGACGGACAAAGGTCTTCAGGTTATGAAGGTCGATCTGCAGTTTAACGATACCAATGAGAAAATCTTCTCCGGTAGCCTCCGCATCAAGAAGCATCTGCCTGTAGCAGGCTTTGTCCATAATAATGTCGATTTCCTGAGGGTCTCCGCCTCTGCCGAACAGGTCCACCGCCTCAACGATAGCCTCTTTCATAATTGTCGGCATGAAAGTGTAGTTTCTGTCTCTCACCATGGAAACGATCTTTTTCCAGTCCGTATCACTGGTAGACACCAGCAGATCCTCCGACGGTGTAATCCCGAGGAATTCAGCCTTCAGACATACTTTTACATTATGGTAGTCAAAAGGAAGAAGGCACAGGGCCAGCTCTTTTCTCTCAGGCAGAGTATCGTAAATCAGGTCAAAGAGCTTGTTCTGTTCTCTTCTGATAAACCACTCCACATCGTCGTCATAAAGCTCTTTGGCTTCACCATACCCGAATTCCTGCAGCATTGCCTCTGCAGTCTTCAAATCTTTACAGGAAGCCAGTCTTATCATATCCTGCCGGTTCATCAGATTCTTTACGAAACTTCCAATATACGCATCAGCAAAGGTGTATTCATCATATTTTCGCTTTGCCATAGAATCTATCTCCTTACTGGAACAGGCGGGAGGCAACATCACTCATTAAGTTCTCTTTTGCTTCCTCTACCAAAGCTTCGATTGTTCCGTTAATATATACTGAACCTTTTTTCAGCAGAAATCCGCCGCGAATGTTTCTGGTTTCTTCAGAAAGTGTAAAACTGCTGCCTGCAAGATGATCCGACAGATAGCTGACAAAATCTTCTCCCACAGTTTTTCTGTCTTCAGGGCTTAAGATCAGCTCTCCCTCTGTCTCTCCGGTTTTTTCAGCAAGTCCCGCAAGAAACTCGATGTAAGACTTCTTTTCCATGGAACAGAGTTTATCTATCGCTTTCTCAAAGGACTCTGCAATCAGTTTCTGTTTCGCTTCCAGAACCAGCTTGCGACCGTCTATATCGGCTACTGCCTTTCTCCTTGCAATCAGTTTTTCTTTTTCCTCAAGGCCCTGCTTTTCCGCATTTTCCAGAATGGAAGCGGCCTTTTTCTCCGCCTCGGCGATAATTTCTCCGCACAGACCTTTCGCCTCATCCAAAGTAACCTTTGCAGCGTCTTCCGCATCACTGATTATCTTTGATGTAATCTTTTCTATGCTCATTTTGTCACGTCCTTATCATTAAATTCCAAGGTTGAACAGCATCAGGATGGAAATCAGCAGGGCGAAGATAGCATAAGTTTCTACCATAGCCGCATAAATAATACCTTTTGCCATCTGATCAGATCTTTTGCCCAGCAGCATAATACCTGCAGCAGCAGCCTTGCCCTGTGCAATACCGGACCAGATACCTACAGCACCGATCGGAATGCCGGAGGCCAGAATATACAGACCCTGAGACACTGTTAAATCCATCATTCCACCACCGAGAAGTCCAATTCTGATAAAGATGAGGAATGCCATCAGGAGACCGTAAATACCCTGTGTACCCGGAAGAGCCTGTAAAATCAGAGTCTTACCGAATTTTTTCGGATCTTCGGCCAGAACACCTGCGGCAGCCTGACCTGCAATACCTACACCCATAGCACTTCCGATACCAGCTAAAGCTGCAATTGCTGCACCCATCAGTGCAAATACGTTTCCAGTAATCATTTTTTACCTCCATCTGTGTCGCTTGTAATGCGAATGTATTTTGTATTTTTACGCAGCGGCTCAAACATATCACCGCCATCTTCATAGAATTTTCCAAAGAACTCAATATACTGCAGTCTGCTGGAATGTACAAAGGCACCCAGAGCATTGATGGCCAGATTGAATGTGTGGCCGATAACAAAGACAATCAGCAGTACGATGGTTCCGAACACACCGCCGCCTGCCAGAGAGCCCATAGTATTGACTACCGTTGCAATAACTCCGGTAGCAAGACCAAGGGCCAGCAGTCTTGAGTAAGACAGTATATCCGAAATATAACTCGTTATATTGTACAATGCGCTGAGACCGCCTGTCACCTTTCCGATACCTTTGTTGTTTCTTCCACCGGTAAGCAGCAGAATCACAGCTCCGATAATGGCCAGATACATGCCAGGTTTTACAATGGCCTGACTGATAGAGCTTCCTGCAAGCCACATAGCTGCACCGGCAATCACCATATACCAGGAAAAAATATCGAAAACAGCATCTTTCCACTGACCTCTCTTTATCAGCATGCCGGCTTTGATTCCCATTCCCAGGAACAAATGGATCACGCCAAAGATCAGGGACCAGATCAGGAGTCTGGTCGGATCATCTATCGGATTGAACCAGATAGGGTTGATGGTAATCTCTTTATGAAAGACTGTCTTGGCAGCAACCTGAAAAAAGTCTCCGAACCAGCCGCCGAACAGAGCGCCCCAGAACACTGTTGAAAGTCCACAGTAGAAGAACATCTTTATCATTCTTTAGGTCATACCTTCCAGTGCGAACTTGCGCAGCAGGATGAAGCATGCTGCGGCAATGACGATACCATATCCCGCATCACTGAGCATGATGCCGAAGAACATGGCATAAAACAGTGCAAAATATTTAGTTGGATCCACTCCTCTGTAATCCGGAAGAGAGTACATCTCTGTTATTGCTTCAAAAGGATCCACAAAACTGCTGTTTACAGTCAGGATCGGTACATTCTCGCCGTCTTCAGGTTCTCTGTATTCAAAACAGCATCCGTTATCCAACAGAGACTTATTCACTGCTTCCATGCAGGTTTCCGGAACCCAGCCTTCAAGGCAGAATGTTCGTCTGGTCTTGAGCAGTCTTTCCTTGGTCTTTTCATGATCTCTCTCCATAACCAGCTGATCGTAAAGACACTCGATTCCGGGTTTCAGAGGATAAAGACTGCTGATCTCTTTTTCCACCTCACTGCACTTCTTCTCACAACGGCTGATTTCTCCTGTAAGCCGTTTTTCATTTTCCGCCGGAGTTCCCTTAAAACCCTTAAAAGGTGTCGGCGTGTATCCGTGCTGCTTCAGAATGGTCAGGACATCCTCCTCCTGATCCTTCATGGTTACCACAACCAGATAAATCAGGTCTTTGTCCCTGCCGATTTCCTTCATTTCTACCGCTTCTCTGCCATCATAAATCCTCTGCGTCAAAGCATCCATATCCGCTGCAGAAGGTACCACTCCCAGATTAATCATGGTATGTTTCGTCTCTTCTATCTCCAGAGGCAAATCGTAAACTGCCCATGGTCTGATGGCTGTAAGTTCGGTATTCTTTTTATTAATCAGTTCCTTCAGCTTGTGGCGCTGTTCACTCAGTGCCATCACCCGCTCCACATCCTGATAAATCTTGTCTCGATTTTTCAGAGTTTCTGCAAATTCAGCTTTTTTCATAACCCGTCTCGTAAAAAACAGCGGGCTCTTAGCAGTACTGAATCGATCCAGGGTATCCATGGCCAAAGACACTCTATTAATCAAAAGTTCCAAAGAAGCGACTTCTGTTTCATTACCATCTTTGACACCGAAGTCTTTCCAGATCTCGTCCTCGACCAGTTTACTGCTCTGATCTGTAATCTGAACCGCTCCCAGTTCCATCAAATCGGATATGAGTTTTTCTTTGGCAGTGTCCAGGCCGATGACAGCCAGCTTTTTCATCTTAACGATTGACACTTGCTCTCACAATCCTTTCCGCAATCAGATCGACTGCTTTGATTTCATTGTTTCTGGCTTTGTCCACCATAGCCTGACACTTTTTCTGCGTCGAAGCTAAAAACAAATCATACTGTTCGTCAGAAATCTTCTGACCTTCTGACAACAAGGAATCATACACATCTCTTGCACGGTTCTCGGCGTCCTCAACAATCTGTTCCGCTTTGGCTCTGGCGTCTTCTAAAGCCTGCTTGTAGTCTGCTTTCGCTTTTTTTTGAAGTTCATCGGCTTTCGCCTCGCTTTCTTTGATCTTCGTCAACTCTGCGGCAAACACCGGTTCTTCACCTCCCGTCCTGTTTCTGTTAAGGCTTTGTTAAAAATCAAAATTTTTCCTCATTTTAATTATACCTCATTTCAATCTGCTAAACAAGAAAAGTTTTATTTTTAACAAACAAAATATTTTTCATTTTTTTGTATAAGTAACCAAAAAGATGAGTGCTCTGCCTCATCTTTATATTATACCCCTTGTTTTCCTTTAAAATCCTGCTTTTAAAACTCATATCAGAAATTATTTCCGCGCCTGATCCACCCTGACTGAAGAGCCATCATTTCGTACCGACTCCTCTTTTTTCTCTCTGCAGTTTCTTTCCTGCATATCTTTTGCTCTTTCAAATGCCATCTGCTGTTCTCTCGCAATGATGGTCTTCATATTTCCCCACCGGGACATTTTTCCGGTGTAAAAGCTTTCGATTCTGCCTTTTTTCTGTCCGGCTTCTTCGGGACTTTCATGCCATGGAGCCTGATTTATATTGGAGCAGGCTGCAATCATCTGCTCAAGTTCCTCCTCTTGTTCACCTTTTTCCTGACTGCTCCCTTTTC
>CABSEO010000118.1 GCA_902476665.1 uncultured Emergencia sp. | reverse complement strand
CCCTACTGTTGTCCTGCGTTGCCCTGGGCAGCGATACGCAAGGCACACATAAGGAGCAAAACCTGCTTTTCGTGCGTCATGCACGAGGATAAAAATTAGAATCTGATGTGTAGAAAAACCGCAGTATTAAGCCAAAAACCAGGCTGAAAGCGAAGAAATGACCAGATGTTTGGCAGGGGTGGCACCAAGCCCTTGAAGTTCAGCAAGCGTAAAAGAATCTTAATACCGATTTCAAATACCGGCTCTTGACATCCCCGCGATACAAAGCTAAAATAATAGACAGAGTGTGACGATATGCCGCACGAAGGGGCGCACCACCGCGGGTGCGAATCTTCGTGCGGTTTTTTTGTTTTCTGTGAAGAAAAATCATGACGGAGACAGAACTTATCATCAATATGTCACAAGGACAAATAGAGGAGGAAACGTATGGTAAAGATCAATGGAAAGGAGACTGCTGCTGACGGAAAGACACTGCAGACTTATCTGGATGAAGCAGGATATCCTGTAAAACGAATTGCGGTGGAACGTAATGGAGAAATCATACCCAAATCAAAATATGAGGAAACTGTACTCTGCGATGGAGATAAAATAGAAATTGTCAGTTTCGTAGGAGGCGGCTGAGAAATATGGAATGGAAGAAAATGCCTTCAGAAATGGAACTGAAGGAGGCGTTAGCCAATCGTCACGGCAGAGAGATTCAGCAGAAATTATCTGCAGCAGGAGCTGCTGTTTGTGGACTGGGCGGTCTCGGATCAGCTGTTGCCATTGCTTTGGCAAGAGCGGGCGTGGGGAAGCTTCATCTCATTGACTTTGACAGGGTGGATCTGCCCAATCTTAACAGACAGCAGTATGCGCTGAATCAGATTGGAATGCCCAAGCCCCAGGCGCTGGCTGAAGAAATCAGGCGTTTCGCACCTTACTGCAGTATTCGCCAAAGCTTTGTAAAACTGACTGAAGAGAATATTCCTCAGATCTTGGTAGAGGAAGCTTATATCTGCGAAGCCTTTGACGATGCAGAAGAAAAAGCCATGCTGACCAATTGCGTTTTAGAGAGCTTTCCGGGGAAATATCTTGTAGGAGCTTCAGGAATGGCTGGATTTGGCGGAAGTAATGAAATCGTTACAAGAAAAATTCTGTCCAACTATTACTTATGTGGAGACGGTGTTTCCGAAGTGGGAACAGTAAAAGGAAACTGCCTTATGGCACCGCGGGTAATGTTGTGTGCCGCGCATCAGGCCAACGTACTACTGCAGTTGATGATAGAAAATTAAGCAGAAATAAAAGAAAGGATAGCACAAAAATGGATAACAAAGAAAAGGATGTACTTGTACTGGGTGGAAAAGAGTTTTCTTCCCGTTTTATTCTAGGTTCCGGAAAGTATTCCATGGAACTGATTAAGGCGGCTGTGGAGCAGGCAGGCGCTGAAATTATCACCTTGGCGGTACGCCGGACTAACACCAGGCAGAGTGAAAATATTCTGGATTATATCCCTGACCATGTGACTCTTCTGCCTAACACTTCCGGAGCCAGAAATGCTGAAGAGGCAGTTCGAATTGCCAGAATGTCAAGAGAGCTGGGCTGCGGAGATTTCGTAAAAATAGAAATTATGCGAGACAGTAAATACCTGCTTCCTGACAACGCCGAGACCGTGAGGGCAACAGAAATACTGGCTAATGAAGGTTTTACAGTACTGCCGTACATGTATCCTGATCTGTATACGGCAAGAGATCTGGTCAACGCCGGGGCTGCTGCTGTCATGCCGCTGGCAGCACCCATTGGTTCTAATAAAGGACTTGCCACAAAAGAATTTCTGCAAATCCTCATTGACGAGATAGATCTTCCCATTATTGTGGATGCGGGAATCGGCAAGCCTTCTCAGGCCTGTGAAGTTATGGAGATGGGAGCTGCGGCAGTGATGGCAAATACTGCCATTGCAACTGCCGGGGATATTCCGGCCATGGCTTCGGCCTTCCGTAAAGCCATTGAAGCAGGTCGCGGCGCTTATTTGTCAGGTCTTGGAAGAGTTCTGGAAAGAGGTGCGGCACCATCTGATCCGCTGACAGGATTTTTAAGAGATTAGGAGGCAGTGATGGCAGAAAATCAATTTTTTGTAGATTCAAATAAACTATCTGTATCGGCACTTGAGAAAAAACATCGGCTTGAAAGAGATCCATCTGCAAGAACAAATCATATGGAGTATATGGAAGGGATGGAGCAGATTTCTTCCGATGTAATGGAAAAAGTGCTGTCTCAGATGAATGCCTACGATTATGAGCGTTATACGGAAGAAGATGTAAAGCGCGCTCTTGTAAAAGAAACCTGCGGAATTGAGGAATTCAAAGCTCTTCTTTCTCCTGCAGCAGAACCTTTTCTGGAAGAAATGGCAGTCAGAGCAAAACGTGAGACCAGCAGGCATTTCGGCAATACGGTATATATGTTTACTCCTTTATATATTGCGAATTATTGCGAAAACTACTGCATTTACTGCGGATTCAACTGTTACAATGACATCAGCCGCAAGAAGCTTACCTTTGAGGAAATTGAGAAAGAAATGAAAATTATTTCTGATTCAGGTATGGAAGAAATTCTGATTCTGACAGGTGAAAGCCGCAGCGTGAGCAGTGTGGAATACATCGGTCAGGCCTGCAGAATCGCCCGCAGATATTTCCGTAATATCGGCGTTGAAATTTATCCTGTCAATGTGGATGAGTATCATTTTCTGCATGAATGCGGCGTTGATTATGTTACTGTATTTCAGGAGACATATAACGCAGATAAATATGAGAAGCTCCATCTGATGGGACATAAAAGGATTTTTCCTTATCGCTTTGATGCACAGGAACGGGCTCTGATGGGAGGCGTAAGAGGCGTGGCTTTTTCTGCGCTGCTGGGACTTGCAGACTTTAGAAAGGATGCTCTGGCTACTGGACTTCACGCATATTATCTGCAGAGAAAGTATCCTCACGGAGAGTTTTCTCTTTCGTGTCCGAGACTCAGACCGATTGTAAATAACGATAAGATTAATCCTCTGGATGTGGGAGAAAAGCAGCTTTGTCAGGTACTGTGCGCCTACAGAATTTTTCTTCCTTATGTGGGTATCACTGTATCTTCAAGAGAAGAGAAACATTTTCGTGATGGCATTGTAAAAATCGCTGCTACTAAAATTTCCGCAGGAGTTTCCACAGGTATTGGAGATCACGAAAGCAAATATACGGGGAAAGAAGCAGAAGACAGTGGTGATGAACAGTTTGAAATTGCAGATGATCGCAGTTTTGTACAGGTATATCAGGATATAGAGGAGGAAGGACTGCAGCCTGTAGTCAATGATTATATCTATGTATAAGAGGATTTGTATTACCAGTCGTCATCTGACGGAAAGAGGGGACTGCAGCGGGCTGATCAGACAGCTGGGGAAAGTGCTGCAGGATGAAAAGCTGCGGCCTGACATGGTGATCCTGAGGGAAAAAGATTTGAACAGGGAGGAATATGCTCATCTGGCAGCGGAAGTTCTGGCGTTGTGCCGTGCAGCAGATATTCCTTGTTATTTCAATAGTTACGGTGATCTTGCAAAAGAACTTTGCGCAGATGGAGTGCAGTTTGCCTTTTCCACATATATGGAAACACCTGTGGATAACTTTTTGCCGGGAGAACAGATCGGCGTTTCTGTTCACAGCACTGAGGAAGCGGTAGCTGCTGCAGAACGAGGTGCTGATTTCCTGATTTTTGGACATATTTTTGAAACGGACTGTAAAAAAGGTCTGCTGGGTCGAGGACTGGAAGCTCTGGCAGAGGTATGCCGGAAACCCGCCGCCGTTTCAGATATCCCTGTATATGCCATCGGAGGAATCAATGAGAATAATGCATCTTGTTGCATCACAGCAGGTGCCGCGGGGGTCTGTATGATGAGCAGCTATATGAAGCATCCTTTTTGACTTTGGTGTTCCCTTGTGATAAAATCAGGGCAAAACAGCGGATAGGAGTGCGGAATGAAAAAGATTGCGGTTGTGGCAAACAATAAAGATTACGCGGTACATACGGCAAAAAGCCTTGAAATATTTTTTTCTGACTATGCCCGTTTTACCTGCTATTCTATGGCGGAAATAGAGCAGAAACAAAAAATCGATGAAAACTATGTGGTGCTTTCCACCTTTAACATTTTTCAGCAGGTAAAACGAAAAACATCAGAGGAAACAAAAATCCTGATTATCGATGTAGTATTGAACAAGGAAACTCTAAAAAAGCTTTATAAGCTGCCGTCCAATGCAAAGGCGCTTCTGGTGAATATCGATTATCGAAACTGCATGGAAGTGATCACCATGATCTATAACTGCGGATTTAAGCAGCTGGAGCTGATCCCCTATTATCCCGGCTGCAGCGATTTGCAGGTCAGAGATATAAATATTGCGATAACGCCGGGAGAACTCACATTGGTGCCGACGGGGATTTCCACCGTCATCGACCTGGGGGAGCGTTTAATCGATGTAAACTCAATTTATAAAATCGGAGATGCGCTGGGAGTAGAAAACCCGATTTCCTCTGAAACCGCCCGGGCAGCCGTGGAAAAACTGGCAGCTTTTAATCCGGAGATGGATAGACTGATGGGAGAAAACAGCAGCCTGTCAGGAAGAATTGACACAATCCTGAAGCTGGTGAAGCAGGGTATTATCATTACCGACATGAGCGGTAAGATTTATCTTGCCAATGAAATGGCACAGAAGATGCTGCAGCCCAGAAGTGAACTTCTGATTGGTTTCGGTATTACGGAGGTACTGCCTGAGTTTATCGCGCCGGGGGACAACCTTCTGGACGGTGAGCCTGCGGAAAAGCTGATTACTGTTGAAGAACGCAAGATTATCACAAAGGTTTCCCGTGTGGAAGAGAGCGGTGAGCTGAAAGGCATGGTGGTTATGCTGGAGTACTTTGAGGAGGCGGAAAACAGACAGCATAAAATGCGCCGTAAGATCAGAGGTTATGGTCACAAAGCATTCTACACATTTGATCAGATACTTGGCGACAGCAAAGAGATTGAAGAGACGAAAAAGATTGCCATGAGAATGTCGGGGTCGGATTCCGGCATCTGCATTTTTGGAGAAAGCGGAACCGGTAAAGAACTGTTTGCACAATCTATTCATAATTATTCAGCGCGAAAAGACTATCAGTTTGTTGCCATTAACTGTTCTGCGCTTCCGGAGAACCTTCTGGAAAGCGAACTCTATGGATACGAAGAAGGAGCATTTTCCGGAGCGAAAAAAGGAGGTAAAATCGGTCTCTTTGAGTTGGCTCATCAGGGAACCCTGTTTCTGGATGAAGTGGGAGAACTGCCCATGCTTATGCAGGCAAAGCTGCTGCGCGCCATTGAAGAGCAGAAGATTCTGCGGATTGGCGGACAAGATCTCATTGACGTAGATGTCAGGGTGATCTGTGCCACGAACCGTGATTTGCGGAAGATGGTGGAAGAAGGCACTTTCCGGCAGGATCTGTATTATCGCATCTGTATTTTGCCGATCTATATTCCACCGTTAAGACAGCGGGGATCCGACATTTTTATGCTGATGGAAAAACTGAAAGAGGATATCGGTGCAGATTACCGTCTGGATGGGCAGGCAGAACGGATGCTGGCTGAATATGACTGGCCGGGTAATGTAAGGGAGCTTAAAAATATCACAGAGTATCTGGCGAATTTAGGGAAACCGATGATTAGTTGTGAAGATATTCCTTTGCTTTTCCAAGAAGAAAAAGGACATGAACCGGCTCTGAAAGAGACGGATCTTAATGTAAAGATTCCTGCGGAAAGTGAAGCGGTCAGATATATTCTACAGCAGCTGGATCGGGCCCAAAGAGAAAAAAAGCATATAGGCAGACAGACACTGGCGGAACAGGCAGAGGCAGAAGGCATTTTTCTCACGGAGCCGGAAGTTCGGCGCATCCTGAAAGAGCTTAAAGAAGAAGGGGTTATTGTTTCGTTTAGAGGCCGTAAAGGCAGCGCCTTGACGGAAAAAGGACAGAATCTGCTGCGGCAGTAATAAAATAGGACTATCGGGCTCAATGGGAAAACCTGATAGTCCTATTTTATTGCCTGTTTTCGCTGACTTTCTGTATCGGCATGAGAAAACCTTGAAAAACAGACAGATTCCAATTAAGCAATTCTAAAATTTGTCTGGCACAGAGCTTGCAATATAGTGTGATGAAGTTATTAAGGAATTGCAATTCGAAGGAAGGAGGAAAAGATGCGTCTTAGAAAGAGCAACTCTAAATTATGGTTTTGTGTTTTGACGATAATTTTGATTGTATTCGCACTATGCACAAAAACTGTATTTGCCGAAGATGGGGGGGAAGTTT
>CABSEO010000117.1 GCA_902476665.1 uncultured Emergencia sp. | reverse complement strand
GAGCGGCCAGAAATGCGGATGGCAGAGTGATTATGTATGCTGATTATGTCAGCAAAGCGATGAAGGCTGCCATTGAAGAAACAGAAAGAAGACGATCCATTCAGAATCGCTATAATCAGGAACACGGTATTACGCCGAAGAGTGTACAGAAGTCGGTCAGAGCTGTTATCGAGGCAACCAGACCGGCAGAAGAAGAGAGCAGACATAAAGGAAAGAAACCGCTGGAAATGACCCAGAAAGAACTGCGAGACTTTGTGAAGGAGCTGGAAAAAGAAATGAAGCAGGCGGCTGCAGACCTGCAGTTTGAGCGTGCTGCACAGCTCCGCGATCAGATATTTGAATATAAGACCAGACTGGTATAACTCGGGATGGATTTATGTTCCGGGGTATGATGTCTGGCCGAAGAGATAAGGAGAAATTTACATGGCAAACGAAATCATCGTAAAAGGTGCCAATGAGAATAACCTGAAGCATATTGATGTAAGAATTCCAAGGGATAAACTGGTTGTTCTGACGGGGCTTTCAGGTTCGGGAAAATCCTCACTGGCTTTTGATACCATATATGCGGAAGGTCAGAGAAGATATGTGGAAAGTCTGTCTTCCTATGCCAGACAGTTTTTAGGACAGATGGACAAACCTGATGTGGAACTGATAGAAGGATTATCGCCGGCTATTTCTATTGATCAGAAAACTACCAGCAAGAATCCCCGTTCTACAGTGGGCACTGTAACAGAAATCCACGATTATCTCAGACTGCTTTATGCCCGTATCGGTCAGCCACACTGCCCGGTCTGCGGCAAGCCAATTACAAGCCAGACTGTCGATCAGATGGTGGATACGATTATGGAATATCCGGAAGGCACCAAACTGATGATTATGGCACCGGTTGTGCGTCAGCGCAAAGGTGAGCATGAAAAAATACTGGAACGTATTCGGAAAGAAGGATTTACAAGAGCCAGAATTGACGGGGAAATCCGTCTTCTTGACGAAGACGAAATTAAGCTGGATAAAAAGTTCAAACACACCATCGAGATCGTGGTGGATCGGATTATTGTCAAACCGGGGCAGGAAAGCAGAATTTCAGAAGCGGTGGAACTGGCCATGCATCAGGGGGACGGACTGGTTGTGGTACAGTTCATCGACAGGGATTATCAGGCCGAGAAGACCTTTTCCACCAAACTGGCCTGTCCTGAGCACGGTGTCAGCATCGAAGAACTGGAACCGAGAATGTTTTCTTTCAACAGTCCTTTTGGAGCATGTCCTTCCTGTAACGGTCTGGGGTTCACACAGAAAATCGATCCGGATCTGATTATTCAGTCGGATAAGAGTGTCATCAAAGGAGCTCTGGGTACCATCTTTGCTTCCATGGAGTTTTCTGGTTTTTACAGACAGATGATAGATGCTCTGGCCAGGGAACATGGTGTGGATTTGACGGTTCCGTATAAGGATCTGCCAGAGAAATTTAAAAAAGAGCTTCTCTATGGAACAGGAACACGTCATTTGAAATATACTTATACCAGCCGCAGCTCCGGAGCGGTATCTTATCGAGATCATCCTTTTGAGGGAGTGATCAATAATGTGGAAAGACGTTATCGGGAAACCAGTTCTGACTTTATGAAAGAACGTATGGCAAAGTATATGACAGTCCGGGAGTGTCCTGACTGCAGAGGAAAGCGTCTGAAACCGGAGGTCCTTGCCGTGACGGTAGGGGGAAAGAACCTGGCAGAGCTTTCTGATATGTCCATCCGAGAGGCTTATGACTTTATTGATAAGCTGGAACTGACAGAGAAAGAACAGATCATAGGCCGGCAGATCATCAAGGAGATTAAGGCCAGACTGGGCTTTCTAATCAATGTGGGCCTGGATTATCTGACTCTGTCCCGGGCTGCGGGTACTTTGTCCGGCGGGGAATCACAGCGAATCAGACTGGCCACGCAGATCGGCTCCAGCCTCATGGGCGTACTGTATATTCTGGACGAACCCAGCATCGGTCTTCATCAGAAAGACAATGAGAAGCTCCTGCGAACGCTTCGGGAGCTGACAGATCTGGGCAATACCCTTCTGGTGGTAGAACACGATGAAGATACCATGTATGCGGCAGATCATATCATTGATATCGGTCCTGCCGCCGGTATTTACGGAGGCGAGCTTGTAGCTCAGGGAACTGTAGAAGATATTAAAGCGTGTCCACAGTCTATTACAGGCCAGTATCTGTCAGGCAAACGGGTTATCCGGGTTCCTGCCCACAGACGGGAAGGAAATGGCAAATTTATCACCATTAAAGGTGCGGCTGAAAACAATCTGAAACATATTGATGTGGATATACCATTGGGAAAATTTGTCTGTGTGACAGGTGTTTCCGGTTCGGGAAAGAGCAGTCTTATCAATGAGATTCTTTACAAAGGTGCGGCAAAAATCATTAATAAGACAAAGGAGCCGGCGGGAAAGCACGATGAGATCCTGGGGCTTGAAAATATCGATAAAATTATTGACATTGATCAGTCACCCATTGGAAGAACGCCTAGATCTAACCCGGCCACATACACCGGTATGTTCACCTTTATCCGCGATCTTTTTGCTTCACTGCCTGAATCCAAGATTCGAGGATTTGAGAAGGGCAGATTCAGTTTTAATGTAAAAGGCGGTCGGTGTGAGGCCTGCAGCGGAGACGGCATCATCAAAATTGAGATGCATTTTCTGCCTGATGTATATGTACCTTGTGAAGTCTGCAAGGGTAAGCGGTATAACAGAGAAACACTGGAAGTAAAATATAAGGGGAAGAGTATTTTTGACGTACTGGATATGAGCGTTGCAGAGGCACTGGAATTTTTCCAGAACCTGCCGTCAATCAAGCGTCATCTGGACACTTTAAACGAAGTTGGACTTGACTATATCAAGCTTGGACAGCCGTCTACCCAGCTGTCAGGAGGTGAGGCCCAGAGAATCAAGCTGGCCTCAGAGCTTTCCAAGAGAAGCACCGGAAAAACCTTATACATTCTCGATGAGCCGACTACCGGTCTGCATTTTGCTGATGTAGACAAACTGGTTTCTGTGCTGGAAAAACTGGTAGATAATGGAAATACTGTAGTGGTCATTGAACATAATCTGGATGTGATCAAGTGTGCAGATTACGTTATTGACCTGGGACCTGAAGGAGGAAACCGAGGCGGTACCATTGTGGCAACCGGTACTCCGGAGGACATCGCTGCATGCAGTGATTCTTACACAGGAGAGTTCTTGAAGAAAATTCTGAAATAGTGTATAATAGATATATTGTACATCTTTGCAAATCACATGTTTCCGGATGTACACAAATATACAGCACTGGATGCAAAAGGAGATCATTCCAATGATTAAAAACGAAAACCTGACAATGCTTACGGATTTTTATGAAATCACCATGGCAAACGGATATTTACAGTCAGGTCAGATGAAGGAAGATATCGCTTATTTCGATATGTTCTTCAGGAAGGTTCCCGACGGAGGCGGTTATGCCATCATGGCGGGCGTTGAACAGATAATTGATTATCTGAAAAATTTAAAATTTACAGAAGAGGATATTGCATATCTGCAGGAAAAGGGAATGTTCTGCAAAGATTTTCTCGATTATCTGCGAAATTTCAGATTTACCTGTGATGTATGGGCTGTGCCTGAGGGCACACCGATTTTTCCCCATGAACCGGTTCTGACGGTGAGAGGTCCGGTGATACAGGCTCAGTTTGTTGAAACAATGCTTCTTCTGATTTTCAACCATCAGAGTCTGATTGCCACTAAGGCCTCCAGAATTGTCAGAGCGGCGCAGGGAAGACCTGTGATGGAGTTCGGTACCAGAAGGGCTCATGGTACGGCGGCAGCTGTCTATGGCGCCAGAGCAGCGTATATCGGAGGCTGTGCAGGAACCGCATGTACCATTGCAGACAGAGACTTCGGCATTACTGCACTGGGGACTATGGCTCACAGCTGGGTACAGATGTTTCCTAGCGAATATGAAGCCTTTAAGCGCTATGTGGAAATCTATCCGGATAACTGCACCCTGCTGGTGGATACCTACAATGTACTGAAATCGGGTGTACCGAATGCAATTAAGGTTTTCAAAGAGATGAAACCGAAGAAGATGGCGATTCGTATCGACAGTGGTGACGTTGCTTATCTGACAAAGAAAGCGAGAAAGATGCTGGACGATGCGGGACTTACGGAATGTACCATTACTGTTTCCAATTCTCTGGATGAATATATTATCAGGGATGTCATTATGGAAGGTGCCAAGATTGATTCCTTTGGCGTGGGGGAACGTCTGATTACGGCTAAATCTGAGCCGGTGTTCGGCGGCGTGTACAAGCTGGCAGCACTGGAAGAGGATGGAACCATTATTCCGAAGATCAAGATTTCTGAGAATGTGGAAAAGATCACTAATCCGGGCTTTAAGACTTTGTACCGTCTTTACGACAAAGAAACCAACAAAGCTCTGGCTGATGTGATTACAGTAGATGGAGAGGAAATTCCGGAGGTGGACGGATATGAGATTTTTGATCCCAATGCAGTATGGAAAAAGAAACGACTGTCTAATTTTTATGTGAGAAACCTGCGTGAGCAGCTTTTTGACAAAGGCCGGTGTGTCTATGAATGTCCTTCCATTGAGGAGATAAGAACCTACTGTCAGGATCAGATGGAGACTCTGTGGGGAGAAACCCTGCGTTTTGAAAATCCGCAGACCTATTATGTGGATCTTTCACAGAAGCTGTGGAACATGAAGAATGAGCTTATTGAAAACTATACTGTCAGATAAACGGATTGAGTTTGAATCTTAACAGGATTCGGAAAAGATTAGTTATAAAAGTTGTCCCAAAATTCCTTTTTGATTAGTTGTATTAACAGACACTAATTGAAAAGGAATTTTTTAATGCAGAAGAAACTGTTTAATGATATGATAATGTTATAATCTATGATTAGGAAAGTTATTCATTGCTCAGGGAAAAATCTGTTACGAGTGCCTTGTACAGTAAGTACAAGGCAGATGAAATGTTTGTGGGAGGCCAGAGAAATGCGCAAAAAATCAGTTGTGAAAGTATTTATGATTTGTCTTTTGCTGTTGATTATCTGGGCAGTGTTACTTCGCGATCCGATTATGCCCGGAGAAAAAAATGCTGAAAAACTGGAGAAGAAGGATAAAGCTGATTCTGAAAATGTCCTCAGCGACATGTCTGAGGAACTGCGTACCGGAATAAAAGAAAACCTGCAGGAAAAATATCAGGATCATATGATCTTCCTAAAAGTCAAGGATGATTATTATGTGATGATTGATGTAAGTGCTACTCTGTATAGACTTAATGAAGAGGATTATTCTCTGACAGAAATTTTCAGTATGAGACAATATGCCTGTGGTCTTAAAATAAAAGGAGAAAAGCTGTACTTTTTTACGGGAAAGAGAGAAAGCAGAGAGAAACGTAACCTGCAGGCGCGATTGATTCACCCGTATCAGATTGTAGTTCTGACAGATGTACAGAAATGGGCATACCATTTTGAGACAGGGCAGATACAACTGCAATAACAGCAGATTTTCAGATTTTACAGAAAGAGAGGAAACAGATATGAAAAAGCTTGGATTTCCGGTAATCATGGCATCCCTGGGGTACCTGCTGCACTATTACGTGTTTTGTGAGTTGATCACAAGGTTTGTACCATACAATTCTGTGGTATATGTGCCTTTACAGATCCTGTCTCTGATCTTTTGCATCGCTGGGATAACGGCTGTTTTTCTGATTTTATGTTACAGACGGATAACGAAAAGACTGTATTTTGCTCTTCTGGTGATATATGGTCTGCTACTGATTCTGATGCTCTTCGGCAGATCCACAATCGAAAGAATTTTTATTCTGAATCCGCTGATATCTTTGAGGCAGATAACAGATGAGGAAATGCTGCTGCAGAGTCTACTTAATTTATGCTGCTTTATACCACTCGGCTGTTTTTTCAGAAAGGCGGAGAAAAAGAAAATCACCATAGCCGGTATTGTGCTGGCTTTTTCCTTAGAATTTCTGCAGGCTGTGACCATGAGAGGTATGTTTGACACCTTTGATGCATTGCTGTATATTGCAGGTATGGCCATAGGATATACTGTTTTAGGAAAAACAGATATCAGAATTATATAGAAAGGGCTTATTTTGGAGACAGCTCATCTCTGCTTTTTTGTCTGGCATTTTTCCTTGTTTCGTAGTAGAATAGATCAGTAAAAGATTTTTAGAAAGGATTTTACTGATGAGACATGTTATTGTATTCTGCTACATATTCACGATTCTCATAGGTGTCTCCGCTCTGACGATACAGTGGCTTGCAGGCAAGGG
>CABSEO010000116.1 GCA_902476665.1 uncultured Emergencia sp. | reverse complement strand
GGAGAAAACCTATAGAGCACCTTTTTTCTTGAGAAGGTGCTCTATACGTTGATTTTTCAACATTTCTCACTATCTGTTTTTTTTTAGCAGTACATCTGCGCAAGTACTCTTGCCACATATACTCCACTGGCTGACGCCTGAGACAGAGAATGAGTCACTCCTGAACCGTCTCCCAGGGCGTACAGTCCCGGAACACAAGTCTGTAAATTTTCATCTACACTAACTTTGGAGTTATAGAACTTAACTTCCACACCATACAGAAGTGTATCTTCATTGGCTGTACCCGGAGCAATTTTATCCAGAGCATAAATCATCTCAATAATACTGTCAAGCTGCCGCTTCGGAATTACCAGACTCAAATCTCCCGGAGTTGCTGCCAGAGTCGGGCGAGTGAAACATTTCTTCATTCTCCGCTCACTGCTCCGTCTTCCTTTTACCAGGTCTCCAAAACGCTGCAGCAGAACTCCTCCTCCCAGCATATTGGAAAGACGGGCAATAGATTCACCATACTCATTGCTGTCCTCAAAAGGTTCTGTAAACTTATTGGATACCAGTAATGCAAAATTGGTATTCTCCGTATGAAGACTCGGATCGGCATAACTGTGGCCATTTACAGTAACGATACCATTTGTGTTTTCTGAAACCACTTCGCCATAAGGATTCATACAGAAAGTTCTCACCATATCGTTGTACCGATCCGTTTTATAGACAATTTTGCTCTCATAAACGTCATCTGTAATATGTTTGAAAATCTCTGCAGGAAGCTCCACTCTAACACCAATATCCACACGGTTCTTTTTCTGTTCCACTCCCAGCTTGTCACAAACTCTGGATACCCATTTAGAGCCGGAACGGCCCGTAGCCAGCACCAGTTTATCACAAAGAAAATCGCCTTTGTCAGTGATTACCCGAAAACTGCCGTCTTCAAGGTGCTCCACATCCTCAATTGAAGTATAAAACTGTGTATCAATTCTATCCTTAATATAATCAAAAATTCTGCCTAAAATCTGAACATTCCGGTCTGTTCCCAGATGTCTCACTTTTGCCTCCAGAAGATGCAGATCATGCTGAAGGCATTTTGTTTTCAGATCACTGCTGGCAGTAGAATACAGCTTTGCATCAGAACCGCCCATGGCACACAGCACACTGTCGACGTATTCCATCAGTTCCATAGCCTCCTGACTTCCTACATACTGATGCAAATCTCCGCCAAACTGGGTTGTAATGTTATATTTACCGTCAGATAGCGTTCCTGCTCCACCATAACCGTTCATAATATGACACGGTTTGCATTTTATACAAGTCTTTGTCTTTCCTGCTTTTATTGGGCAAACTCGTTTCTCTAAGGGTGCCCCTTTATCCAGCATCAGGACAGATGCACTGTTTTTCAGCTTTGTCAGCTCATAGGACATAAAGACTCCGCTGGCCCCTGCCCCTGCAATAATAATGTCATACTTTTTCACATGAATTCTCCATTCTACAAATATGATTAACCGGAACCAGTGATTCGCCGATATACCGATTTCATCACCATTGTCCGCATAGATAAAAATACTCTTATACTTTACCCGTTTTCATGACAAAAAACAATGCTGTAATCCTGACAGCGGATATGATATAATATATCTAATAACAATTTTTCAGAAAAAAGAAAAAAGGAAAACGGGAAAAGGCATTCTATGCCACTTTCCCGTCTTTTGATTCTATGCCAATACACACATCCGGCACTTTCCGCTGAACCGGATCTGTTTTTTCCAAATGATTCAATTATTCCGCCATGATGGCGTCGAATTCCTGAACCACACTCTCAAACAGAGCTTCATCTTCAATATCTACCAGTTCAAACTCATCTTCTCCAACTTCATTATATCCATAAATATAAACATCGTCAGAATCATCCAGCGGAATCAGGGCGATATAATCTTTTCCATCATATTCAAAAACACCCATAATTTCGCATTCCTGCTCAACACCGTCCTCAAATTCCAAAGTGATGATGTCTGCCTCTTCCTGGATATTGTTTTTGTTATCTGTCATAATAATCCTCCATACGGCCTGCATAGGCAGGCATTTCTTGCATTGATTGTTATCTTATTAATATACCATCAAAAACGAATATTATCAACTAAAATATTCTACGATATTCTTAGCGATAGATTCTGTAATCCCCGGAACTTTCATCAGCTCCTGCACATCCGCTTTCTTAATCGCCTCAACAGTTTCAAAATGATTCAAAAGGGCGTTGCGTCTTGTAGGCCCTACACCGCTGATATTATCTAAAACCGATCGGATAGTATTTTTGCTGTGAAGGGTTCGATGATAATCAATGGCAAAGCGATGAACTTCCTCCTGAATCGTGCCTGTATACTTAAACAGCATAGGATGCTCTTTCAGTTCCAGTTCACTGCCATCCTCGAAAACAATAGCGCGAGTTCTGTGACTGTCATCCTTGGCCATTCCCACTACTGGAATATCCAGACCCATAGCAGTCAGAACCTCCCGGCGGCCCGTACCCGCCCCCTGCCCTCCATCCATAAAGATAACATCCGGCATTTTTACAAAGGCAGGATCTCCTGCCTGAGCACGTTTAAATCTTCGGTAAATCATTTCCTGTAAGCTTCCATAATCATCCGGTCCCTCTACAGTCTTAATCTTAAACCTGCGATAATCTTTTCTGATTCGCTTCAGTCCCTCAAAGACTACCATAGCCCCCACAGAGTCTACTCCATTGGTATTGGAAACATCATAAGATTCTATGCGATATGCAGCCTTCATCTCAGGACTGTATCCTGCCTTACGAAGCAATTCCGCGATCTGATCTTTCACTGCATTCTGCTTTTCTTCAGTCAGCCTGGCTTTCTGTGACAGAGTCTTCACCATCTCAATACAGTCACTCTGGGCCATTTTCAGAAGCGCTCTCTTTTCACCTTTCTGAGGTACGAAAATCCGCACTTTGCGTCCTTCCCTTGCCAGAAACTCTTCCAGAAGTTCCGTCTCCTGCGGCAGACTTTCCACCAGAATTTCAGGAGGCACCACGGCCCACTGGCTGTAATACTGCTTGATGAACTCCGTAACCATCTCTGCCCGATCATCCTTTTCGTCTGTCTGAATCTGAAAAGTCTCTCGACCTGACAACTTTCCATCCCGAACGGTAAACAGCGCGATAAAAGAATTATTCTCATCCTTTACCGGCAGCACCACGTCTAGATCCTTATCAGCTGCCATAGTGACCCGCTGAGTTTCAGAAATAGCTTTGATGGAATTAATATAGTCTCTGTACCTTGCGGCTTCTTCAAACTCCAGATTTTCAGAAGCTTCCAGCATTTTTTTCTCCAGACTTTTTAAAAGGGGTTTTTCCTTGCCTCCAAGAAATTCAAGCACCTTGTCAATAGATTGTCTATATTCCTCTCTGTTCACCTTGCCTGCACACACACCTTTACACTGGCTGATATGATAGTTCAGGCATGGTCTGTGATTCATAGAGAATTCCTGCGTGCTGCATCTCTTTAAAGAATAAATATTAGCCAGAAGCTCTACAATCTGATTTACTGCTCCTGCATCACTGTAAGGTCCAAAGTATTTGTTCCCGTCTTTTGCAATAATTCTGGTCTTTATAACCCGTGGAAATTCTTCTGTGGTTGTTACTTTGATATAGGGATAAGTTTTATCGTCCCGAAGTAAAACATTATACTTGGGCATATATTTCTTGATCAGATTGCATTCTAAAATCAGGGCCTCCATCTCCGTACCGCAGGTAATATACTCAAACTCTGCGATATGGGAAACCATGGCTCTGACTTTAGGATTTGACTTTGCTCCACTCTGAAAATACTGACGCACCCGATTTCTCAGAGATACAGCCTTTCCGACATAAATGACCTGTCCCAGCTTATCCTTATGCAGATAAACGCCCGGGCTGTTTGGAAGTTTTTTTAAATTTTCCTGAATATCAAATGTATTGCCACTCATATTAGAATCGCCAGTCTCTTTCTCTATGTTCCTGTTCCCGGCGCATTTCCTCCATAGCAATTTTCATAATTCTCTGCTGACGGATCCGCTTTTTCTGTCTGCGAATCTTCGCCTTCATGGCAGACACCCAGATAAAAAACGCCAGAATCAGTATCATTACAGAAGCAATGATAACTGCCATCATGTTAGATATACCCAGATAAGAGGTAAACCAACCTGTTTCTACATTTTCCTTTATGACTAAATCCACCTCGTTGACCAGCTCATCAGCCACATAGATTTCCAAAGTTCCCACGACAGTTCCTGCTTTTACCGGTGCTTCCACATCACTTCGCATCACTACAGAAGTGCTGATCAGTTCTTTGGAAGCTTCCTTCGGCAAGTAGGCATATCCGTCTTCTGCAGTATAAGCTGTAAGTCGAGTTTTGGCACCGTGTTTAATGCGGACCTTGCCCTGCTCCTTACCGGCACTCACAACCTTCAGACCTTCCACCTTGGCAGTGGCATACTGAATCAGCTTCTTGACATCAGAAGTCCGCTCTTCTGCATCTGCTTTCAGCAGAACGATATACAAATCTAATCCGTCTTTGTTATATCCCAAAGCAATTGTACTGTTACTGTCATCCCAGTATCCGGTCTTTCCCGCATATACACCGGAATCTTCTTCTTTCAGAAAACTGATATGGGTAGTCAGCTTACGCTCCTTACTCTTGTTCGTTTTTTCGACTGTATAGGATTTGCTGCCGGCAGCCTCCCGAACTACATCATTGGACAAAGCCGCCTTTGTAATCAGCATCATATCATAAGCAGTGGTGTAATGTCCGTTTGCCTTCAGTCCGCTGGCATTCTGAAACTGCGTATTTTCACATCCGATATTCTGAGCGGTTTTATTCATTAGTTCCACAAAATCATCAATATTTCCTGAAACTGCCTCCCCCAATGCATAGGCAGCATCATTTCCTGACGGAAGCATGGCACCGTATATCAAATCCTTTACCGTCAGCACCTCGCCTGCTTTAAGATCCATAGAAGCTTCTTTCTGAGAAGCTGCTTCCTCAGAAATGGTAACTTCCGTATCCAGAGATAAATTCTGGGCAGCAAGAAGTACGGTCATCAGCTTTGTAATACTATAAGGCTGATATTTCACTTCCCGATTTTTAGAATAGATAATCTCTCCTGTATTCTGACAGTAAACAATTGCGCCTTTTGCGGAAATCTCAGGTTTTTTCACCTCCGCACCAAGTATCAGTTCTGTTTGAGAAAAAATAATCCCAAGTATGAGAAACACTGCTGTCAGTATGGAGAAAACTCTTTTTTCAATAGTTCTCATAAATTATATGCTCTCACTCTCAGCCATCCAGGCAAGTTTTTTATAACTGTAATTTAAAATTTTATTGGTTGTCGTATATCTACCCATGGTAGTATCCTGCAGCACTGATGCGTAAACCACCTTTCCGTTGCGCCTGCAGGCAGAGATCAGCGAGGCGTTATAAGACTCCCAGGTTCCTGTTTTTCCCGCAAAGACACCGCATTCAGGATATTTTTTCTTTGCCACAAAGTAATTAGTGGTGGCAATCAGCCGCGACTTATGTTTGTTGGTTTTAGCCATACGGTAGATTTCTGTGCTGCAGGCTCTTTTTATGATAGGAATCTCCATAGCTTCCTTGGCGATAACTGCCATATCATAAGCGGATGAATAATGATTGCCGGCCTTCCACCCATGAGGATTTGAAAAATGACTGTCCTCACATCCCAGCTCTTCCGCCTTTTCATTCATCAGTTTTGCAAATTTCGCTTTAGTTCCCGACACACTGACTGCAAGGGCAACTGCCGCATCATTTCCTGATGGAAGCATTGCACCGTATATCAGGTCTCTAACCTTGATCTTTTCTCCGGTGATCAACCCTGCTGTAGAACCCGGTGTATCTGCCGCCGTTCTTGTCACTGTCACTGTATCATCAATATCCAGATGCTCCAGAGCCACCAGCGCTGTTAAAAGCTTGGTAGTACTCAGCGGATCCCTCTGTTTATGAGGATATTTGGAATAAATAATCTTCCCGGTATCGCCATCAATCACCACACCGCTTTTAGCCGTATTGGCAGGCCTCACAGGCTTTTCCAAAACAGTTTCTGACGCAGGCCGGGTCTGTCCTTTGGCAGACTCTGCCCCATACACCGAATCTCCAATGCCCAGACTACAAAAAATCACCAAAAAGGTCAGCAGTAGGAATGCTGCCCGTTCCCTCACGATATACTTCTTTTCTCTCTCCATCATACACCTTTCCTGTTAAAATTGTTATCGTTCATATTCTATCATAAAAGCAGCAGATTTTGAATAGTTAAAATGGATACAGAAAAGGGGCCCGCAATAAGACTGCGTCCCCGTACTTAACAATCTTTTCAGTTTTTC
>CABSEO010000115.1 GCA_902476665.1 uncultured Emergencia sp. | reverse complement strand
TCAAAAACCGGCAGACAGCTTTTGGTGTCAAATATGTACTGTACTATTGCAAATGAGGCATTTGTACAAATTTATGAAAAATATTATCAGGACGGTTTAATTGTTAAAATGGAAGAGGGCTTTCTTCCGGAAACAATTGCTCAGGTTGCATCAGGGCAGTCGGAAATCGGCGTTGTCGTGCTTTTCTCTGACAGTGAAAATGTCAGCTTAAGACTTCTGGAGGAAAAGGATCTGGAGTTTACTCATATTATGAAAAGAAGACTGTACGCGATTGTCGGACCTAAAAATCCTTTATACAACAAGGATTGCAGCTGGATTACCCTTGCAGATCTAAAGGACTACCCTTATATCACCAATTATGCTTCTCCTTCTGATTATGCCTGGGAGAGGGCTCTGGGAGGAAGAAACCACAAGCGGGCCGAAATTCAAGTGAATGACCTCGGCTGTGCCCTTCAGCTGATAGACCGTACCAATGCGGTAATGATAGATACGTTGGATGATGCGGCATATAGAACTTTCCATGCCGAAAACAAATGCCGGTTTATACTGATAAAAGACGCTCCGCTGACGTGCAGGGTGGGCTGGATCAAGCTGAAAAACAGGACCTTATCTCCTGTATGTCAGGAGTATATCAGAGTACTGACGGAAAAGGCACAGAACTGTGAAGGAAATATTCTGGGATAAAAAGAGTGAGACTGACGAAAAATAATGGGAGGATGCTGGCTGAATTTGAACAGTATTTGAAGGATTATTTTACCGTAATGACAACCTTTTTTCTTATGACTGTCACATAATCTTGTTATACTTAGAATTGTAAAAAGGAGCAAGGATATGAGATAGTTTCTTCTTTAGCGTTCTTCCTTAATTAAATATCGCAGTCAAAGGACTCTGTCAGAAGGCAGGGTCCTTTGATGTTCAAGTTTATAAAAAGGCTTAGCCGGGGACAGCACAAAAAATTCTTTAAATCGTTGAGAAAACGAATATTTTGTGAAAAAAACCTTGCTAAATTGTTTTATTACGTGTATAATAATAAAGCATGTTTTCGGACATGTGTATCTCTGCGTAGATAAGAAATCTACGCCATTTAGTCCACAGGGAGGTGAAAAAAATGAAAAATTATGAAGTGATGTTCATTATCAATCCTGCTTTAGAAGAAGAAAAGAAGGAAGCTACAGTTGAGAAAGTAAAAGATATCATTGCAGCTGACGGAGAAGTTTCAAAAGTAGATGTTTGGGGAATGAGAAAGCTTGCATATTCTATTGAAAAGAAAAACGAAGGTTACTACGTTGTAATCGAGTTTGCAGCAAGCACTGAATTACCTAAGGAACTTGACAGAAGACTGAGAATCTCTGACGATGTAATGAGACACATCATTGTGTGTAAAGACGCAAAATAAGAAATGGGGGAAGTTTTATGAATAGTGTTATTCTAATCGGAAGACTAACCCGTGACCCTGAGGTCAGATATACTGCAAGCACTCAGATGGCCGTTGCATCATTTACTGTTGCAATCGACAGACCTGTACGTGCAGGCGGTGAAAAACAGACAGACTTTCCTCGTGTAACAGTTTTTGGCAAGCAGGCGGAAAATTGTGAGAAATACCTGGCTAAGGGCAGACTGGTCGGCGTTCAGGGAAGACTTCAGACAGGAAGTTACCAGAACAAAGATGGTGTGACTGTTTACACAACTGACGTTGTAGCGGACAGAGTAGAATTTTTGGAGTGGGGCGACAGACCGCAGAACAGTGGTTTCGCACCAAGACAGAACACATCCACAGGCGGAGCGCAGCAGCCTTTTGGCGGTAGCGGTATGCCGGAAGAAATGCCGGATTCGTTCCAGGCAATTGACGAAGATGTGCCATTCTAAAGAAAGGAGACAATATAATGGATAGAAGACGCGGCGGCATGAGAAGAAAAAAAGTATGCCAGTTCTGTGCTGATAAGACAGAAACTATCGATTACAAAGATACAGAAAAGCTCAGAAAGTATATCACTGAAAGAGGCAAGATTCTTCCTAAGAGAATCACTGGTACTTGCGCTGTACACCAGAGAGAAGTGACTACTGCTATTAAAAGAGCAAGAATCGTTGCTTTACTGCCTTACGTTGCAGACTAATTTATAACCGAAAAGATGAATTAGATTTGACGATCCCCAAAGGTCTGGAATCACAGACTTTTGGGGATTTTGACTATATAAGAGGAATATAGGGATCTTAATAAACCTCAGTTTGTGGTGACGTTTCAGGGTGCTTTTTATATGAGGTTATAGGTTTGAGGGCAGAGATGGCCGAAGAGTCGGATTGGTTATATAAAGCGGACAAGCAAGTTTTTCTGCGGAAGTTTTAACGCTGTTTGGAAATTAATCCATCAATGGTTATCAGTATGGCGCTTATTGCATGAAAGGTAACGATGTCCTCTTCCAACCCAAGAAGCTGGCGGATCCTGCTGATACGATAGCGTATTGTTGCTTCATTTTGGCCTGTTTTTTCTGCAGTCAAGTGAAAGGAACCTCCGCATTGTACATAATACCGAAGCGTATCCAGCAGTGTCGACGAATTTTCTGTCTTATATTCTTCCAGAAGGTGACAGAAATGTTGGTAAAAATTGTACAGCTCATCATCCTCCTTAATTTTTGTGAGAAGCTGTGGCAGAGAACCAGCATCATAGAAAACTGTTGTTTTGCCGCAGGATTTGGCTGTGTTCATTGCCAGACTGCTTTCTGACAGCAGTTTGCCGATTTCGGATTTCTGTCGTATCGTACTGACCCCTGCTGAATAAGAAGAAAAATAATTCTTGAGTAAACTGAGAAATGCCTGAATTGTTTTTTTCAGAGTTGGTTGCTGTTCTGCGCTGAATAAAAAATGACAGATGTTGTCATGGAGGATAAAATAATCGCCGGAACGAGAGGCAAAATAAGAAAACAGCTCATTATCTGTCATGGTTGAGCGGTATATTCCCTGCACAGAAATTACTGCCATGAAGGGAGCGAACAGCGGGTTAATACTGTTTAGCATCTTTAATTTTTCCGTACTGCTTATCCCTTTAGCAAGGAGTTTGCTTATTTTTTCGTCATTTAATGCGTGGTAATACTGAGATACAACAAGGCCGTTGATCGTGTTTATCATATCCGCATAAGATATATTTCGTTCTACAGAAATGACAGGAAGTGCACAGCGACTGCAATAGGCTCTGATTTCCGGGGTGAGCAGATGAATGTTTTCATCTGTTATTATCAGACCGCAGCATTGGTGATCAATAAGTACATTTATATAGTCCATAAAACGCTGAGGATCGTCTTTGAATTGATCCAGACCGGAAATGAATAAATCGCCCTCAGAAAGTATATTGTTAGCAAGCATGCTGTCTTTCAGCGGACAGTCAAAGACAGAGGAACGAAGAATAACATTGTCTAATGCTTTTTCTCCTGCAAGAACTTTTGCGTCTTTAAAAAGAGGCTGCTTCAGGAGCATCTGTAAAGTGCAACGCATAATTTCTCCTCCTAACTCTGGCATGCGGGGCCTGCTCTTCTCTCCCGTTTCTTTAAATTACGGGAGCATTTTGTCGCATTAAAGTATAATATATATTAAATATTATGTCACGCATTTTACCCCAATGCAAGAAAAAATTCCAGCGCGCTTCAGGCTGTCCGCTGGAATTTTCTAATTGTTTCATTCGATTTTTTTAGAATTTAAAGAAAAATTCTAAATTCTTCCATTGAAATGGATTAGCGAGGATACATTTGCTCCAACTCAGGATCTGTCATTTTTCCTTTATCCATAATTTGTACGCCATCCAGCCATACGGATGTTTCCAGACAGATACCATCTGTATGAGAAACTGCTGCCTGCCCCTCAGGACCGCCGACAGTCGGGCTGACATAACCGATACCCCATTCAGTAACACCCCATACGCGTTCATCCTCCACAACATTTCCGGAAAGTCTTGCGCCGGGATTAAAACCGTAAGCAACATGAGCCATTTTCAGCATTCCGGGATCGTTGAATTCGTGAAGCCATTTATCATAAGCTTTTGCATCATTTCCGCCTTCAATTTTTGTGATTACACTATTTTCTACGGTCAATACGACAGGCTGATCCGGTGTTCTTCCAAAAGGCGGTGTAACAGTGCCGTCGAAGACAATGGTTCCATTAACGGAACCATATTTTGGAACTACATTTAATTGTCCCATCATCATGTACACTCCGCTTTTGGAGGCATCTCCCGCATCGACGCTTACCACATGTCGATCATCGGTTTCAAAAGAAACATCGGTGCCGCCCGGCGTAGTCATACGGATTCGCTTTGCTGCCCGATTGAGCTCTGCGACACGATTCATGAAAGCGGTCAGTTTTTCTGTATCAACACCGGTCATGGTTCTAACCATCACATCTTCAGTATACTCTACCAGACACATGTACCGGAGCTTTTTGTTGGTTGTAATCGCTCTTTGGTATGGTGTTGAGTAAAGCAGCCATTTCTGATTAAACTCGATCCAGACATCACAGTTTGAAACGGCACCGGTCAGCGGTTCGACAGGCAGTTTAGGATCTGCAGCCTGTCCTACGCCGTCAGGTGCGGGAAACTTAATGATCATAGGAAGTGCATCGACAGCATGGACGCTGGATGCAACAGCATTGACTACGTTCATACAAGAAAGAGAGTCACAGGTTAATACAACCGTTTCCCCTTTTTTTACTTTAAAAATATCCCGAATCAAAGTGTCCGCTGCTTTCTGCAGCTCATAATCGTACATTTTAATTCCTCCTTCTATACGTTCGATAAGTTCTTCGCTACAGAGTTTAACGCACCGTGTGAACTTTTACATTAGAAATTTTTGAAATATTTATAAAATTAACTCAAAAATATATAGTGCGTTTCACAGTAAAGAATGATATGCTCTGTTAACAGGAGAAGAGGCCTGCCCGGCAGTGCAGGCGTTATTTGTTAAAAGATAGGTTCTTCACACTGAAACTGTCGGAAAACCTTTGCTTTTCATATGCAGAAAGGTATCGAAATGTAGAAATATGAGAGGTTGAATTATGGAAGAAATAAAGAAAAAATCGGGTGTTGAAACAACGACTCTTAACAAGGTTCCGAAAGAAGAGAAAAAAGGGTGGATTGAGGTTGCTTTTATTCATGCAGGTGTAATGATCTGTGTTCCCAGCCTGATGATAGGAGGACTTCTGGCACTGGCCATGCCTCTGTCGCAGGCACTCTTTGCCGGATGTGCAGGATATGTACTGATCATTTTTTTCGCCAGCCTGACATCAATCCAGGGAAGCGATCTCAGTGTTCCTGCCTGCATCGCTCTGCAATCATGTTTTGGAAAGCTGGGATCAAAATACATTGCCAGCGTGTTATTTACATTGTCATTATTTGGATGGTTTGGAGTCAATACGGCAGTATGTGGAAATGCATTTACGAACTTAATGCTGAATTCATTCGGGATACATTTTCCCGCCTATCTTTCAATCATACTTTGGGGAGTTATTATGCTGACTACTGCGGTATATGGAATCTCAGCAATGGGAAAGCTTAATGTCCTGGCTGTTCCCGCACTGCTGATCGTCTGCCTGATCGGTTGTTTTCTTGCTTTGCGGGGCAATGGCGCGGAAAATTTGAATGCCCCTGTAAATACAACGATGACCGTAATACAGGGGATCACCTTGACGACGGGCTTCTTGTCCATGCAGATTTCCACTGCAGCAGATATTACTCGATATCAGGTTGGACGAAAGAATACCATAAAAGCGACACTCTGGGGCGTATTGCCGGCCGGTCTGCTGATGCTGGTAGTAGGAATTCTGATGGCCAAGGCTGCCGGTGAGTATGATATCAGTCTTGTGCTCTGTGATATCGGCTTGCCTATTCTGGGAATGGTGGTTCTGATTCTCGCGGCATGGACTACCAATACTACAAACGCTTACCTTGCCGGAATAAATTTGGTAAACATCTTAGGCCTCAAGGACAGTAAGCGTGCTCTGGTTACGCTGATTTCAGGATTTCTGGGAACCGTTCTTGCTGTAGTTGGTTTCATGGACTGGTTTGAGACATTTATTAACTGGCTCGGTGCGGTCTTCTCTCCGATGGCAGGAGTGATGCTTGCCGATTACTGGATTTTGAGAAAAGGAAATCCTGAACGGTGGGCTCCTCGAGACGGTTTTGATTGGCTGGGCGTGATAGCATGCGCAGCAGGATTTGTGCTGAATCTCTTTGTGACACAGGGGCTGGTTTTGGTTCAGAGTATCGTATTTTCAGGAGCAGTGTATCTGGTTCTGCACCATTTTTTTCGTAAAAACAGCATTTGAGGGGGTGTACATAAAGTGACCTTTGAACAGTATTATGAAAAAAACGAAAAAAAGTTTTTAGCAGATCTTGCTCAGCTTATAGCGATTCCCGGTGTGGTATCTGAACCGGGAATCGCTATA
>CABSEO010000114.1 GCA_902476665.1 uncultured Emergencia sp. | reverse complement strand
GCTTATGGCGCATCTTATACACTGCAGGAAATCCTGACTGTGAAGTCTGATGATATCGTAGGACGTGTACAGACTTATGAAGCTATTGTAAAGGGTGAAAACATTCCTGAACCTGGAATTCCTGAATCCTTCAAGGTGCTCATCAAAGAAATGCAGTCTCTCGCACTGGATGTAAAAGTACTGACTGAGGACAATGAGGAAATTCAGATCAAGGAAGTATCCGAATATGATGATGTTTCCGGTATTGACGGCATCATGGATGTGGAATCCGAAATAGAAAGCGAAGACAAATTATTTGCAGAGGGATTTACAGAAGAAACCCCCGACGACGATTTTACAGGAAGTAACTTTGCAGATGAGGAGTTATAAGAAAGGGGAGGAAATCTTTGACTGAGAATGTAAATAAGAACGCAAACAATTTTGAACTGAACAATTTCGAGTCTTTACAGATCAAACTGGCTTCTACAGAGAAGATTTTGGAATGGTCCCACGGCGAGGTTACCAAGCCTGAAACCATTAACTACAGAACCCTGAAGCCTGAGAAAGACGGTTTATTCTGCGAGAGAATTTTCGGACCGATGAAGGACTGGGAATGCCACTGCGGAAAATATAAGAGAATCAGATACAAAGGTATCGTCTGCGATCGATGCGGCGTAGAGGTTACCAAAGCAAAGGTAAGAAGAGAGAGAATGGGCCATATCAAGCTGGCTGCTCCTGTTTCCCACATCTGGTACTTCAAGGGAATTCCGTCCAGAATGGGTCTGATTCTGGACATCACGCCTAGAAATCTGGAAAAGGTGCTTTATTTTGCAGCATATATTGTAACCGATCCGGGTGATACTGGACTTGGATACAAGGAAATTCTGACCGAAATGCAGTACAGAGAAGCCAGAGAAAAGTACGGTAGCGGTTTCAAAGCTGCTATGGGTGCAGAGGCAGTGAGAGAGCTGCTGACCCAGATTGATCTGGATGAACTTTCAACAACTCTAAGAGAAAAGCTGAAGGATGCAACAGGTCAGAAAAAGGTCAGAATCGTAAGACGTCTTGAGGTTGTGGAAGCTCTCAGGCTTTCCGGAAACAGACCTGAGTGGATGGTGCTTGAGGTGATTCCGGTAATTCCGCCTGATCTGAGACCGATGGTTCAGCTGGACGGCGGCAGATTTGCCACATCGGATTTAAACGATTTATACAGAAGAGTTATCAACAGAAACAATAGATTGAACAGACTGCTGGAGCTGGGTGCACCTGACATTATTGTCAGAAACGAAAAGAGAATGCTTCAGGAAGCGGTAGACTCCCTCATTGACAACGGCAGAAGGGGCAGACCTGTTACAGGTCCGGGCTCCAGACCGCTGAAGTCATTATCTGATATGCTGAAGGGTAAACAGGGAAGATTCAGACAGAACCTGCTGGGTAAGCGTGTTGACTATTCAGGACGTTCTGTAATCGTAGTAGGTCCTGAGCTGAAATTCTATCAGTGCGGTCTCCCTAAGAAGATGGCACTGGAGCTGTTTAAGCCTTTCATCATGAAAGAACTGGTCGAACAGGGCTATGCGCACAATATCAAAAACGCCAAGAGAATGGTGGAAAAAGTAAGAACGGAAGTCTGGGACGTTTTAGAAGGCGTCATCAAGGAACATCCGGTAATGCTGAACCGTGCGCCGACCCTGCATAGACTGGGTATTCAGGCATTTGAGCCGGTGCTGGTAGAAGGTAAGGCGATCAAGCTGCATCCTCTGGTATGTACGGCCTTCAATGCTGACTTTGACGGAGACCAGATGGCGGTGCATGTGCCTCTTTCCGTTGAGGCTCAGGCAGAAGCCAGATTCCTTATGCTGTCCATCAACAATATTTTGGCACCGAAAGATGGATCACCGATTACAACACCTACTCAGGACATGATTCTGGGTGCATATTATCTGACTTATCCGGGAACCTGCAGAAAAGTGGAAGTCATTGACGGAAAAGAGAAAATTTCCTATGAGAAAGATGAGTTTAATGATACAAAAGCGTCAGAGGCTCTGAAAGCCGCCGGATACGAGCGTGTTCCGGAAAAAGGAGACGGAAAGGTATTCACCGATCTTGATGAAATGCTGATGGCATACCAGGATGGCGTTGTTGGAATCCATGCAAAGGTTAAAGTGAGAATGTATCTGGATGAGAATGACAAGAGAGGTCATCTGGTAGAGTCCACTGTAGGAAGATTCATTTATAACCAGGAGATTCCGCAGGATCTGGGCTTTGTTGACAGAAATACTGATCCATATTCTCTGGAGGTAGACTTCCTCTGCGACAAGAAAAAGCTGGGCGCTATCATTGACAAGTGCTATAAGGCGCATGGTAATACCGGCACTGTAATTATGCTGGACTACATTAAGGATATGGGTTACCATTATTCCACAAAAGCCGCTGTGACCATCGGTATCGATGACATGAAGATTCCTGACAACAAGTGGGATATTATTGATGCATCCCAGAAGGAAGTAGATAAATACGAAAAAGCTTTCAGAATGGGTCTCATGTCCAATTCTGAAAGATATGATAAAGTTATTCAGATCTGGAACAAGACTACTGATGATGTTGCCGATGCACTGATGAGTTCTCTGGAACCGCAGAACAACCTGAACATCATGGCGACTTCCGGTGCTCGAGGCAGTAAGAATCAGATCAGGCAGGTTGGAGGAATGCGTGGTCTGATGGCTAATGCTTCCGGTAAAACTGTAGAAATTCCAATCAAGTCCAACTTCCGTGAAGGTCTTTCCATTTTGGAATACTTCATTTCTTCCAACGGTGCCAGAAAGGGTCTGACCGATACCGCTCTGCGTACGGCCGACTCCGGATATCTGACAAGAAGACTGGTTGACGTTTCTCATAATGTCATCGTCAGAGAGTTTGACTGCGGCACCGATGAAGGTGTGGAAGTCAGAGCGTTCACTGACGGAAAGGAAGTTATTGAACCGCTGAATCAGCGCATTGCAGGCAGAACGGCTCTCCTGGATATTGTAAATCCGCAGACCGGAGAGATCATTGTTGAGCAGGGTGAGGAGATCACCGATGAGCTGGCAATGGAAGTAGTAAACTGCGGTATCGAATCTGTAGCGATCAGATCAGTAATGACCTGCCACAGCAGAACGGGAATCTGTGCAAAATGCTACGGCAGAAACCTGGCTACAGGTGAAGAAGTCAATATCGGTGAGTCTGTCGGTATTACTGCCGCACAGTCCATCGGTGAACCGGGTACTCAGCTGACTATGAGAACATTCCATACCGGCGGTGTAGCGGGTTCCGATATTACACAGGGTCTTCCGAGAGTAGAAGAACTGTTTGAAGCCAGAAAACCGAAAGGTCTGGGAGAAATCTGCGAAGCTAACGGCCGCGTTATCGATATTCAGCCGAGAAATGACAATAAGACAGAAGTTATCGTAAGAGGAGACGACGGTGAAGACAGAACCTATGTAGTGCCTTACGGTGCAAGACTTGCTGTGAAAAAAGACGAATATGTCATGGCCGGATCCAATATTACCAGTGGTCCTCTGAATCCACATGATATTCTGAGGCTCAATGGTGTGGAAGGTGTTTATCAGTACCTGCTGAAGGAAGTTCAGCGTGTATATAAGAATCAGGGTGTAGATATCAATGATAAGCACGTTGAAGTTATTGTAAGCCAGATGCTGTCCAAGTTCAAAATCGAGGATGCAGGGGATACAGATCTGCTGCCTGGCGGACTCTACAGCAAGTTTGAAATTAAAGAGGCAAACGAGGCTGCTTTGGAAGCCGGTGGTGAGCCTGCAAAGGCAAAACAGATGCTTCTGGGTATTACAAAGGCTTCTCTGGCTACAAATTCATTCCTGTCTGCGGCATCTTTCCAGGAAACTACAAGAGTCCTGACGGATGCGGCTATTAAAGGAAAGAATGATAAGCTGATGGGCCTGAAGGAAAATGTTATCATCGGTAAGCTGATTCCTGCCGGAACCGGTATGAAGAGATACAAAAATATCAACGTGGATTACGGTGTAAACGAGGAATTCATGCGTGAGTATGAACGTTTTCAGGCTATGGAAGAAGATACTTATGCAGAAGAGCCTGCCGAGGAAACAGTAGAAGCTGAAGGAATTACAGAAATTCCGGAGGAAGCGGATCAGACATCATTTGCTGCAGAAGGTTTTGAAGAGACAGAATCTCCGGCAGTGGAGAAAGATCCGGAAATTATAGAATTTGAATAAAAACAGTCATAAAAGAACCGCCGCGCAGTAGAAAAGCGCGGCGGTTTTGCATTGCAGGACAGTCTGAAAGCGGATTCGCATTGTTCTTTTCACAGTGAAGAAGAAAAGTGAAGATAAAAATAGAGTTGACTGTAAACCGGGTTTTGTGTACTATTTTAGCAGATAGATTATCATTCAGCAGGAGGAAATACAATGATTATATTAAAAAATGCCAGACTGATTCCTGAACTGACAGAGGACTTTCATGCTGCAGCAGGAGATATTGTCATCGATGAGGGCGTTATTAAGGAGATAAAGCCTGCAAATACGGCAAAGGGCGAAGACATTATCGACATGGCCGGAAAGACTGTGATTCCGGGACTGATTGAGGCCCATCTTCATTTGGATCTCAGTGGTATGAACACCTTTGAAGAAAATGTGCAGCCGGACTCTTACAGAATTATGAGAGCGCTGCGTCTTGCACAGGATAATTTGCGTCAGGGCTATACCACTGTTCGTGACCTGGGTGACAGAAACAACATTACACTGGGTCTAGCCAAAGCTATCGCCGATGATCTGGTAACAGGACCTGATGTGCTGGCCTGCGGCAAGATTCTCTCTCCGACAGAAGCGGGAAATGAATTTTTTGGAACCATGTATGAGGAGTGTGATACACCGGAAGAATACAGAAAAGCAGTACGCCGTCAGTATCAGCTGGGAGCCGACTGGATCAAAATTATGGGTACCGGTGCTATTATGAATCCTGGAGCAGTTCCGGGAAAGCCGATTATCACAGAGACGGAACTGAAAGCGGCCTGTGAGGCGGCAGCCTATGTTGACCGTCCTGTAGCAGTTCACTGTCATGGCACAGATGGAATTAAAATGTGCATTCGCAGCGGAGTGCGCACGGTAGAACATTCTTCCATTATGGATGACGAGTGTATCAGGATGTATGGAGAAAGCAGCCAGACTTTCATGATTCCGACCCTTTCTGCACCGTTTGCATTTCTTGAGATGGCAGATACCATGCCTGCTCATTATGTGGAAAAATCGAAAAAGGTCGTATCTATTCTGACTGAAGGGCTTATTGCTGCAAGAGAAGCAGGACTTAAGATCGGCTGGGGAACGGATGCCGGCGTTTATGTGGGAAGCCATGGTAATGGAATTTATGAATTCCGTCTGCGTACTGAAAAGCTGGGCTTTACTCCGCTGGAGTGTCTGCTGCAGGCTACAAAGTATAATGCTGAGATTCTGCAGATTGATGATACAGTCGGAACCGTTGCGGTGGGTAAACGTGCAAACCTGGTAGCCTATGACGGAAATCCTGATGAAGATATCGAGGTGCTCAATCGGGTTCATATGGTATTGAAGAAAGGTAAAATTGTTCGTTTATAGAACGGAAACTCATTTCTGATGAAAAGAACGTCTGATTTAAGCATGGAAGGTGAAAAAGATGAAACCGATAGAAACGGAAGATTTACTGATTCGTGACAGCGTATGGGATGATCTTCAGTATTTTGACCCGTGGGAACGACTGCCTGAGGTGACGGAGTTTTTCAGCATTGCAGACGGTCAGACTCTGGAGGATGTGACAAAGGCTTATGTCCACTTTGATGAAGATCCGGCCGCGCGGCAGTACACTATCTGTCTGAAGAAAAGCGGAGCCCCTATAGGAAGAATCATTCTGGGAGATCTGGCAGAAGGCTGGAAGGTGGAAATCTGGCGGATTTATATTGCAGATACTGAGCTGCGGGGAAGAGGATATGGCAGACAGGCCATGGAAGCTGTTCTGCGTCTCTGTTTTACGGACATGGGACTTGAACGGGTGTATCTGGATCATTATACGGGAAATCCGGCGGCATATCTTTATCTGAAGCTGGGTTTTCAGTATGAAGGAGTATTACGAAGAAACTGTCGCAAGAACGGTGTATTTTACGATGTACATCTGATGTCCATGCTGAAAGAGGAATACTTTGAAAAATACGGTAAGTAAGTTGATTTTTCAAGGAAAAAGGGAATAATTTTTCTTGCATTGGAAGAAAATATATGATAAACTATAAAAAGTTTCGAGTTATTTTGGCCCTGATGAAGACTTAGGGTCAATTTGACTGTGAAGAGAATTTTAAAAAGAAAGGAGAAACTAATGCCTACTATCAACCAATTAGTACGTCAAGGCAGAACAAGTTCTGTAAAGAAGTCAACTGCTCCTGCTCTTGGTAAGGGAATGAACTCTTTAAGA
>CABSEO010000113.1 GCA_902476665.1 uncultured Emergencia sp. | reverse complement strand
GGGAATGCCGACAAACCCCCTGTGCCCATTCTTCCCTATAATATAATGGCCATAAGCCGTAATCAGATCCCGGCACTGTGCAAGCGAACTGGGAAGTGGGCTGCTTTGACTGACTCTGCACCATGCCGCAGCCGTCTCATCTCTGTCCTCCGCAAAAAAAACGTTCTCCGGTTTCCGATAAAATATTTCAAAAATTTCTGACCACATCTCTTTTTCCTGTTCTGCCTTTAAGATTCCTTCATCATAATATTGCCGTTCTTTTTCGCATCCTTCGTTTTCTTCTCTTGCCTCGGAAATATCATCCCTAAAAAAGGGCATGGTTCCCCTGTAAATAGTCTCAGTATTCCCATCTGACGGCTTCAGCGCCACAAAGAGACAATGGGTGTAGCATTCTATGGAAGGTCCTGTAAATTTTTTAAAAACGCTTCCTTCCCCCTGATGATTTACATAGAATGGCCCGAAATCCCGATGAACCAGTTCTCCGTCTTCCACTCCCAGCAAAAGCACATGATACTCTCTGTTCTTCTCCCGAATCAATGTGGAGGATGGCAGCAGATTAGATACCGCGAAATAAATCGACCTCTTATTTTTGTATGATTCTACTATACAAACTGCATTATCGGTCCCCCTTTTCCAAAGACGGTAGCCGCGGCTTTCACGTTCCATTTCAATGACGAATTTCCTGTAATCTCCCAGCATTCTCCACTCTCCTCTTATTGCTTTTTCATCATATTTCCTGTAATATATATATGAAGAAAACAAGAAGCTATGCGGAAAGGAAACGAAATGGAATCTGGAACTGGCCTGATAATGGATATTGTTGTAATCGCAATTCTTCTTGCTTCTACTATACTGGGCGCGCGGAGAGGCCTTGCCCTGACTGTGGCAAGTTTTATGCAATGGTTCATATGTGTTGCTGCAGGGTTTATTTTTTGCGGTAAAATGAAAGATATACTGACGGACTACACAGAACTTGATGATTTTTTTCTTAGCTCCATCAAAGCCCATGTGCAGACCTCCATAGAAGAAAGCAGCGTTTACCGTGCCCTGCCCGATCTGTTCAGCAGCTTCTCCGTTGATGGAACGCAGACACTCAGTTACGATACTGCCGCTTCCATTACTTCGGCGCTTATGACGGTACTTGCTTTTCTGACAGTGGTTCTGTGCATTAAAGCGGTCTGTTTCCTCATTGTTCATCTGTTTTCCCGCAGGTATAATGACGGTGCAGCAGGGTTTATCGACGGTTTTCTGGGATTCCTCTTCGGCTTGGCAAGAGGCCTGATTCTGTCGCTGCTGTTCTTTGCCCTGCTGGTTCCCCTGCTAAGCCTGCTTTGGCCGGATCTGACAGATGCCATATCGGCAGCCATTGATGATTCACGCATTGCCAAGCTGTTTTATGACAATAATGTGCTCCTGATTCTGTTGCGGGATCTCTTCAGCTGAAAATATTTTTGCTTAGGATTCTCCAAATATATTGACAGGCATGCAATTCCATGATAATATATTGAAGATTTGAGCAAAAATAAGTTTTATATCTTATCGAGTATATAAGAAAGGAGCCTGGCAGATGACAACTTTATTAAAAAACGGTATGATTTTCACACCTCTTGGATTTGTAAAAAAAGACGTTTTTGTTTCTAATGGTAAAGTTTTTGTTGACTCTCTTAATTCTTTGAATTTGAACCATACAGACAGAATCATTGACTGTACTGATAGATTGATTATTCCGGGTTTCACCGATGTACATGTACATTTACGGGAGCCTGGTTTTTTTTATAAGGAAACTATCAGAAGCGGCACTGCTGCAGCGGCAAAAGGAGGCTATACCTGTGTATGCCCTATGCCCAATCTGAAGCCGGTTCCCTCTGACATGGATTCTTTGCAGGTGCAGCTTGACATCATTGAGAAAGATGCTCAGGTAAAAACAATTCCGTACGGCACTATTACAAAAAAACAGGACGGCCGCAGCAGGCTTTCTGATATGGACACCATGGCTCCTTATGTCTGTGCCTTTTCTGACGACGGCAAAGGGGTACAGACTGGAGAACTGATGGAAGAAGCCATGGTGAGGGCAAAATCACTCGGAAAACTCATCGTGGCACACTGCGAAGATGAATCTCTGCTCAATGGAGGTTACATTCACCAGGGTGAATATGCAAGGGTTCACGGTCATAAAGGCATCTGCTCTGAAAGCGAATGGGGACAGGTTGCCCGGGATGTAAAGCTGGCAGAAAAGACCGGGTGCAGTTATCATGTATGCCATATTTCTACAAAAGAAACCGTAGATATCATCAGACAGGCAAAAGCCCGCGGGGTCGATGTGACCTGCGAAACAGGACCTCACTATCTGGTACTCTGCGATATGGATCTGAAAGAGGACGGCCGTTTCAAAATGAACCCTCCTCTCCGCTCAGAACAAGACAAGGAGGCTCTTATCCGGGGTATTCAGGACGGTACCATTGATATGATCGCTACCGACCACGCTCCCCACAGCAAAGAAGAAAAATCAAAGGGATTATCCGGCAGTGCCTTTGGTATCGTAGGCCTGGAAACCAGTTTCCCGATATTATATACACATTTAGTGAAAAAAGGGGTCATTTCCCTGGAAAAACTCATTGAACTGATGTCTGTCAATCCAAGAAAGCGATTTGGCTTTGCAGGTGGCTATGTGGAAGACGGCGCCCCAGCTGACCTTGCTATACTGGACTTAAACAGAGAGTGGGCTATCAATTCTGCTGATTTTATCAGCATGGGAAAGGCAACACCTTTTGAAGGCTGGCAGGTCAGCGGCAAAGTTATGATGACCATGGTTGAAGGAGAGATTAAATATGAAGAGACAACTGCTTAAAGTAGACTGCATCAAAGAAATTACAAAAGGAATTTTCGCCATGACTCTGTCAGGAGACTGCAGCGAAGTCAGCGCTCCCGGTCAGTTTGTTAATATCCGACTGGACGGATTTTATCTGAGGAGACCCATCTCCATCTGCAGCTATGGAACTGATGCCATCACTATCCTGTTCAAAGTTGTGGGCGAAGGGACCAAATACCTTTCCCAGGCTGTAAAAGGCGACATCTTCGATGTACTTATGCCGCTAGGAAATGGCTTTGATATTTTAAAGTCTGGAGAAAAACCTTTACTGGTAGGCGGAGGCATCGGTGTGCCGCCTCTCTACGGACTCGCCGAAGCACTGGTTCATCAGAACGTTATCCCTCAGGTTGTCATTGGCTTCAACACTCAGGAAGACGTCATTTTAACAGAAGAATTCAAAGCACTGGGAATTACTCCTGTGATTACCACAGCAGATGGCTCGACAGGTGTCAAGGGCTTTGTCACCGATGCCATGAAAGATCTTGATTTTGATTACATCTATACCTGCGGTCCTGAGCCTATGCTGAAAGCTGTTTATGACAAAGCTCCGGCCGGCCAGTTCAGCTTTGAAGCCAGAATGGCCTGTGGTTTCGGAGCCTGTATGGGCTGCACCTGCGAAACAAAATATGGATACAAGCGTATCTGCAAAGATGGACCTGTGCTGTACAAGGAGGAAATCAAATGGTAGATTTAAGAGTAAACTTGAGCGGTCTGACCCTGGATAATCCGGTGATTCCCGCCAGCGGCACCTTTGGATATGGCAAAGAGTTCGCTGAAATTTACGATATTAATATTTTAGGTTCCATTTCTTTTAAGGGAACCACCCGCCAGGCTCGTCTTGGAAACCCTCTGCCACGCATTGCAGAGTGTCCCATGGGTATGATCAACTCGGTAGGTCTGCAGAATCCCGGACTGAAAGCCGTCTGTGAGCAGGAGCTTCCCGAGCTTGCAAAAATTTACAAAAAACCGGTCATTGCCAATATCAGCGGGTTTTCTCTGGATGAATATGTAGACTGCGCCGCAGCTATGGATAAAGAAGAACAAGTAGGCATCATCGAGGTCAATGTAAGCTGTCCCAATGTTCATAACGGAGGCATGGCCTACGGTGTATGCCCGGAGAGCGCGGCAGAAGTCACCGCTGCAGTTAAAAAAGTGACTAGAAAACCTGTCTATATCAAGCTGAGCCCTAACGTAACAGACATTGTAGAAATCGCCTGCTCCTGTGAAGATGCCGGAGCCGACGGTCTCAGTCTGATTAACACGCTGCTGGGAATGAGAATAGATATTAAGACCAGGAAACCGGTTATCGCCAATAAGATGGGCGGTTTCTCCGGCCCTGCTATTTTCCCAGTGGCAGTCCGTATGGTGTATCAGGTAGCCAATGCAGTAAAGATTCCGGTTATCGGCATGGGCGGCGTATCTTCGGCAAGGGATGTGATAGAAATGATGATGGCAGGTGCTACCGCCGTACAGGTAGGTGCGGCCAATCTGGTTAATCCTTATGCCTGTAGAGAAATTATTGAAGAACTGCCTGCCCTTTGTGAAGAACTGGGTATCAAAAAACTTTCAGATATTATTGGAATTGTAAAATAAGGAAGGAGAGAAAATCATGGCAAAAGACGTCATTATCGCCTGCGACTTCCCTTCAAAGGAAGCAACACTGGAGTTCTTAGACAAATTTTCCGGTAAAAAACCTTATGTGAAAATAGGTATGGAGCTGTTCTACAGCGAAGGTCCTGCCATTGTAAAAGAAATTAAAGAAAGAGGTCATCAGATCTTTCTGGATCTGAAACTTCACGACATTCCAAACACTGTAGAAAAAGCCATGGCGGCTCTCTCCAGACTGGATGTCGATATGTGCAATCTGCATGCAGCAGGAACCAGAGATATGATGGAGGCAGCGCTGCGCGGATTGACCAGAGAAGACGGAAGCCGTCCTCTTCTGATTGCGGTCACTCAGTTGACTTCCACCAGCCAGGAAAGAATGCAGAAAGAACTTTTAATCAGCGAAGAATTAGACAAGGTAGTAATCAAGTATGCACAGAATGCAAAAGAGTCCGGCCTTGACGGTGTAGTATGTTCTCCACTGGAGGCAGGAAAAATTCATGAGTCCTGCGGAGAAGGCTTTCTTACTGTAACTCCGGGAGTACGCTTTGCTGACGGTGATAAAGGGGATCAGGTCAGAGTCACTACCCCGGAAAAAGCAAGAGAACTTGGGTCTGACTATATTGTAGTGGGTCGTCCAATTACAAAAGCGGAAGATCCTGTAGCAGCATATGAAAGAGTCTGCAAAGAATTTTTAGGTTAACATAGATTGGAGGAACTGATATGAAAACAGACTTCTGTCCATTGAAGCAGTTTTTCTGCGGCCGGAAGAACCGTTCACATGGGCAAGCGGCATCAAAAGCCCTATCTACTGCGACAACAGGCTGACCCTGACAGCTCCGGAAGTGAGAATCAAGGTGGAAGAAGGTCTCGTTGCCACCATCAGGGAACATTATCCTGACTGTGAGGTGGTTATGGGTACCAGTACCGCAGGAATAGCCCACGCGGCCATCGTGGGACATCTGATGAATATCCCGATGGGATATGTCAGAGGCTCTGCAAAAGATCACGGTAGAACCAATCAGATTGAAGGCAAATTACTGCCGGGACAGAAAGTAGTCGTTATCGAAGACCTGATTTCCACAGGAGGATCCGCTGTGGACACAGTGGAAGTGCTCCGTAGTGCAGGGGCCGAAGTTCTCGGCATTGCCAGCATCTTTACATACGGCATGAAAAAAGGTCTGGATCGCTTCAAAGAGCATCAGGTAAAAAATGTAAGTCTATGTGACCTTGACACTTTGGTGGAAGTTGCGGCTGAAACCGGCTATATCAAGGAAAGTGATAAAGAAAGAATTTTAAAGTTTAGAGATAATCCTTCTGATGAGGGATGGATGAAGGGAGACAAATAAATGAGCGAAATCAGAAATCTTATCAACATTACCGACTTATCCGTGGAAGAAATCGATCAGCTTATCGCTGTCGCAGACGACATTGTGGAAAACCACAGTGCTTATGAAGACATCTGCGCTCACAAAAAACTGGCAACTCTGTTCTTCGAACCGAGCACCAGAACCAGACTCAGCTTTGAAGCCGCTATGCTGGAACTGGGCGGAAGCGTTCTTGGATTCTCAGAGGCAAGCTCCAGCTCTGCAGCAAAAGGTGAAAGCGTAAGTGACACAATCAGAACAGTAGGCTGCTATGCCGACATTATCGCAATGCGTCATCCAAAGGAAGGTGCTCCGATTGTAGCTTCTCAGAGAACTACCGTTCCTATCATCAATGGTGGTGACGGCGGACATTTCCATCCGACTCAGACTCTGACTGACCTTCTGACCATCAAGAGAAAGAAAGGCAGACTGAATAATATGACCATCGGTCTCTGCGGTGACCTGAAGTTCGGCAGAACCGTACACTCCCTTATTGAAGCAATGCTCAGATATGAAGGAATCCGATTTGTACTTATCTCTCCTCATGAACTGCAGGTTCCTGATTACGTAAAAGAAAAGATGAATGCTGCAGGCGCTGAATGGAAAGAAGTTGAGAGACTTGAAGATGCCATGAGCGAACTGGATATTCTTTACATGACTCGTGTACAGAGAGAACGTTTCTTCAACGAAGAAG
>CABSEO010000112.1 GCA_902476665.1 uncultured Emergencia sp. | reverse complement strand
AGTAACAATCCTACCCAGAAATTCGGCATGGAAATCCCCAGAAAACTGATTCCTCTTACCAGATGATCCACTGGTTTTTCTTTATAAACAGCAGCCAGTACTCCAAATGGTACAGAAATCGCCAGCATGAGCAGCAAAGACAAAACAGCCAGCTGTATGGTAGGCATAAGGCGGGATATGAGCAGCTCAGCAACCGGCTTATGCATGGAAAAGGAATTTCCGAAATTTCCATGCAGGCAATTCCAAAGCCATGTGCCGTACTGTTCTATGAAAATACGGTTCAGTCCCAGTTCTTCTCTTGTCTCATTGAGCACTTCTTCCGAAGGCATCATTCCTGTACTTGCATACATAGAGGTAACAGGATCCCCCGGTGCAAGAAAGATCAATAAAAAGGAAAGAAAGCTGATCCCGATCAGAATGACCAGAATCTGCAGAAATCGTTTCCCAAGTTTTTCTTTGTTCATTTTTCTTCCCTCATTCCAATTACTCTGCCGGTTTAATATCTGTTGTCAGCCAATAATAATCAAAGGCCGGGATTTCAGCACCTGCTACTTTTTCCTTGTTGCTGATCATTGTAGAATTGTAATACCCATGTACCAATACTGCACAATCATCGATCAGCACCTGCTCCATCTGGATGACAAGATCTTTTCTCTCTTCTTCATCCATGGATGCCTTAAACTGCTCATACAGTTTGTTGTACTCTTCGTTATCATATCTGCAATAATTAGTGGCATCTGTATTGTCTTCTGTAAAAAAGTTTTCACTACCGTCTCCGTACCAGTTCAGAAGAAAGGCTTCCGGATCTCCGGTTCCCACTGTGATCCAGTTGGAATTGGACAGATCATAATCCCCTTCCTGCATTTCCATCCATAAGGTATCACTGTCCAACACATTCACATTACACCCGATTCCGATTGCTGCCAGCTGTGACTGGATTCCTTCTGCAAAATCACTCAGACAGCGATTTTTATAGGTATCAAATTCCAGGACAATGTTTTCACCGTCTAATTCACGAATGCCGTCCCCATCCGTATCCCTGATTCCATTATCATCCAGAAGCTGGATCGCCGCTTCCTGATCATAAGTATAAGGATTTACCAGTTTTTCGCTGTCATATGCCAGAGTATCCGGAAGGACTCCCGGTCCATAATTGTACATACCGCCTACTGTCACATCGCAAAGGGTCTGGCCGTCGATTGCCATAAAGACTGCCTGACGCAGCGTATCATTTCCAAGAATCCCGTCAAAATTAACCAAGGCAAATCCTGTACGGACACCGGTTTTTTTCGAAACATAAAAAGCATCATCTCCTTCCAGTTTTTGCAGATCACTGATCGTAGTAATATTTTCTGTCAGGTCAATGTCTCCGCTTTCGATCGCCATTGCTTTTGTGGTGTCATCCTCAATGAACATCATGGTCACACTGTCATATGGAACGTCTCCATTCCAATAATTCTCGTTTTTAACAAGTTCACCGCTTTTACTGAGTTCGTCAAAAGAATCTAAGACATAAGGACCCGTGCCGATGACAGATGTGGTGTATCCGCCCGGATGCTCCGCATCCGTAAGATCCCCCTCTACATCAATGATCGTATAAAACGGAAAGCACAGCGGACCTCTCAGATCCGCATAAGCTGTATTCGTTACAATTGTAACGGTATTTGCCTCCGGATCCGCCTCAATGCTTGCCATATCTATGTACTGTCTGGGTGTGGAACTGTATTCTGTACTGTTGCACACCTCAAACAAACGATTCATAGAGTCTGCTACCGCCTGGGCATCACAGGGATTTCCATTGGAAAACTTTACTCCATCCCTGATATGAAACGTCCAGGTTTTATGATCCTCTGAAACCTCATAAGAATCAGATAACCATGGCCTAATGGTAGAATCGTCATTAAAACGATACAGGGTTTCTGTTATCCCCCATCGCATCCCCTGCCAGGAAGCATTCTGATATGCGGCAGGATCAAAGGAAGTGGAATATACATAACATCCGAAATTCAAATGGTTCTCTCCTGATGCATTTGCATTCCCAGTGCTATCTCCGGCAGAACCGCATCCACCGAGCATCCCCAATGTAATCATAAATCCTGTTACAATTGCTGCTGTTTTTTTTCTCATCGTTATATCCATTCCTTTCGCTTCGCTCAGGCACAAAACGTAATGAAAATGTTTCCCTGAGCTTATTTTTTCTTTATAATTCTTCTTGTAGGGAACTCGGTATACTACAAATCACGAGGAGGTGAGTGGGCTGTCCGGCTTGCCGGATGACCGTATTGTTATATGTGTAGACTGTCTTTTCAGGCACAAATAAGTGTGATACCAAGCACGAAATCTTATCTCTGTTTAAACAACTTCGTTTATGGCTTAGACAGTCAGTCAATTCCGTTTCTCCCTATAATCTTTAGCGAACCTCTCCGGTTCTGAAAGGAGTCCCTATGGCTTTAAAAATCGTGTACAAAATCTGCTGTGGCATTGATGTCCACAAGACTTTTGTAGTTGCCTGTATCGCTTCTACTAACGATAAAGGTGTCTCTTCTTACGAGAGCCGCCGGTTTTCTACCTACACGAGCGGTCTGAAAACTTTGTTACAGTGGTTACTCGAACATAATTGCAAGGATGTCTGTATGGAATCTACTGGTAAATACTGGATTCCTGTTTATAACATTCTCGAAAAAGATTGTTCGATTGTCCTTGCTCATCCAAAGTATGTTAAGGCTATCCGTGGAAAGAAAACTGACAAGAAAGATGCCAAATGGATTGCTGACCTGTTTAAGCATGACCTTGTTGCCGGCAGCTTTATGCCTCCTGCTGACATCCGCCAGCTTCGTGACCTTATGCGCTACCGTTTCAAACTGACCTGCTTCAAATCAAGCGAAAAGAATCGTTTGCAGAACTGTCTCACGGTTTCCAATATCCAGTTGGGAAACGTTGTTTCGGACACCTTCGGCAAATCTGCTCAGGCAATACTGGATAAGATTTTAGAAAATCCTGAAGATACTTCCTTTGACCTTGAACCCCTTGTTTTCAGAACTTTGAAAAAGAAACTTCCCGAACTGCGTGATGCCATTGATGGCTATATCACACCGGAACAAGCGGGAAAACTCAAGATAATCAAGGCTCATTATGAAAGCCTTGAATCCCGGAAAGCAGAGCTTGAAGAACTCATTCTTGCGCTCGCCGCTCCCTATCAGCAGGAACTTGCCATTCTTCAAACCGCTCCTGGTATCAGCAGTGACTTCACTGCCATCGGAATCATTTCCGAAATCGGTACCAATATGGAGGCTTTTCCTTCGGCGAAACACTTATGCTCATGGGCTGGTCTTACTCCGACCAACAATGAAAGCGCAGGGAAGAAAAAATCTGTCCGGGTATCCAAAGCCGGATGCTATATCAAGCCGCTTTTAGTACAATGCGCAAACGCTGTTGTGAAAAGCTCAAAGCATCCTGAAATACGTAACCGTTATCTCCGTCTCAAAAAGCGTCGCGGTCACAAGAAAGCAATCATTGCCATAGCAAGAATGCTTCTTACCGCATTATACCACATGTTGAAGAACGGTGAAAACTATAATGCAGAACTTTACAGGAAATCAGATCTGCCTCCAGTTGACCGTGAAATTACGGTAGAACAGGCAATCCTTATCGTAAGAAATCAGGGTTATAAAATCAAGTCAGCAACCGCATAACCTTAACTTCTCAATATTCAATTTTTAAAGCAGCCACCGAAAGATGGCTTATTTGTCGTGTGCTTAAGGTAATGGATACCCTCTACTTCTCATTTTCAATCTTTCTCTCTCCTTACCTTTTCCTATATTCCAGCTGTCTTAGTGCATTTTCCCAGGAGCCACAGACCTTCTGTAATCTTCTTCTTGTCTCGGAATCTATGTCCTTTCTCTCCGGCAGCCTTCCCTCTTTCTCTTTCCATTCGCATAACATCTTGATATCCTTTTGATATTGAATATCTTTCGACAAGACCTGATAATAACATTCCTTTAATACCCTTCTGTGTTTTTTTTCATCTGTCGTTCTCTGTTCCTCCGTCTTCATAGAGAAAGATCTTTTCTTTTCTATGGGTTCCAATCCAATCTGGAACAATACATTTCTATAACTTCCGCATTTATCCATCAGGTTCTGTAGCAGAATTTTCGGAACTTCCTCTTTTAGCGGAGGTCTTCCAATTTCCCATGCCAGCATCAAAAGCGCCTGTAATTGCTCTTTTTCCACCGTATTCAGATCCTGTACTGTGTAAACGCCTCTCTTGCGAAAAAAATTTCTGTCAATCCCAGCTTCTCTGACAAAATCCGACCAGCTGATTCCTCTTTTTTTCAATCCCTCAAGGATCTGAGGCATCTCTTTTGGATGAGGCATCCGACACAGCTCTGCTGCCTTTTCCTGGATCATCTGAAGATATCGGGAATACTCTTCTTTCTCCTTTTCAGACTGTTTCAGAGATTTACCGCCTTTGCCTGCTGCCTTGCTCAGTCCAGCTGCTTTTAAGGCATAGGGCCATCGCTGAAATCTGGCTTTTATATACACTCTCCATACCCAAAACATTTCTTTCTGGGCAGGTGAATGTCCCAATTGATCTGCCCGCTTTTTCAAAACAGAGAGGAGCAAGGTATCCGACAAGGATTGATAAAATGCTTTTCCTGTTTCTGTCTGCATAGAATAATTGATATACACTTCAGAATTCAGATCCTCTGCGCCTTCCTCCAAATCAGAAGTTTTCTCTGAGCAGGCCAGCAGTTTTTTTAATAAGTCCTTTTTCTGTTCCTTACTTAAAAGCATTTCCTTTCCCTCTTCCATTAATTCCCGTTTCATTCCATAAAAAAAGCCATGGTGATACCGCCACAGCCGTTTTTCTGTGTCACTCATAAAGCCTTCTTTTGTAGGTCTTCTGACTCATGCTTCTAAGGAATCTTTCTTTGCACCCATATCCAGCCTTCTCAGTTTTCCCCAATGACCGATTTTCATCTTATGAATACGGGCTCAGCATATACAGCGGCGGTACCGTAGAGGATTCTCACCTCTTTCCCTTGTTCATCTGTTCAGCTTTTACCACTGAACAGCCACAAAAGATATAAAAAAATAAAAAGCCTGTCCTTTTAAGAACAGACTTCCCTTCATCTCTTTTCCTATAAATAAAGTGCGATTCCTAAAAGAACATTTTCATTACCTAAATACGACTCCTGCTGACTTCTGCTTTGCAGTCACAACACAATGTGCCGGATTTTCACCGAACTTGTAATTAAGAGTACTGTTGTAAACATTCCTCATCGCACTTATTTTTTACTATTTCCTTAATATATTATGACATTTTTGTTCTATTGTCAAGAATTATTCTCTTTTTTCACTCTTTGTTTTTTCATTTCTGCATTTATGTTTATTGTTTATCTTCTCATTCAATTCGTCGATTCTATTTGTCCAAACAAGAAACATATGTTTTTCACAATATACGACTATATACAATAATCGTTTTCGTTCTCCCTGTGTCTTTCTTTAACCCCTTCCCCGATATCTGAACATCTCCATGTAGTTCTTTTACTTTTTTCTTCTTTATTGTTTCTGTTGTCTTTGTCTGTACAATACCAAATAAATGGTAATCTACATTTCTACAAATAATTAATTTTTCAAATTTAACTCAATTTCCACTCAATGCCTTATCCCTCCATCTTTTGTATGCTTATCCCACAGCAAAGCAGTACCAGACCGGTACAAACTGCTGATAAAACAAATACGAATGGAGGGATTTTTCATGCGAGAGATCAAAAACACAAAGATCATTGCCGTAGATCATGGATACGGCAATATCAAGACCGCCAACACAGTCACACCTACTGGTATCACTGCCTATGAATCAGAACCGATCTTTACCGGAAATATTCTGGAATATAACGGTATCTATTACCGGATCGGGGAAGGACACAAGGAATTTATGCCGGACAAAGCCATGGACAGGGACTATTATCTACTCACACTGATGGCTATTGCACGGGAGCTGAATGTTCATTCCATCCAGGAAGCAGATGTCCATCTGGCTGCCGGGCTTCCATTAACATGGATCCGGAAGCAGCGAGAAGAATTCCGTTCTTATCTTCTCCAGGATCCGGAGATCCGTTACCGCTTCAATCATAAGGATTACCACATCCGCCTGGTCGGATGCAGCCTGTATCCACAGGGATACCCTGCCATCGTGAACCGTCTGGGTGAACTGAAAGGTATCAATCTTCTTGCGGATATCGGAAATGGGACCATGAACATCCTGTATATCACCAACAAAAAAGCACAGGAAAGCCGTTGCTGGACAGAGAAATTCGGGGTGAACCAGTGCATGCTCACTGCCAAGAATGCCATTCTCGACCAGTTCGGGGTAAAGATTGAAGAAGCTACCGTAGAGCAGATCCTGCGGTTTGGAACAGCCGACATCGCGGCCCCATACCTGGACTGCATTACCGCAGTCGCCAGACAGTATGTGGCTGATATCTTTGCCACACTCCGAAAATATGAATACAACCCGGATCTGATGAGGCTGTATGTGGTGGGC
>CABSEO010000111.1 GCA_902476665.1 uncultured Emergencia sp. | reverse complement strand
TCGCTTGTAACCTCTGACGGATTCATAGGCATGGTCTCATTGGCAAAGGAAGTCTCCACGGTTACGCCCTTCACAGAAACACTGTTTTCCAGTTCCTGCACCATTTTTCTGAGCCGTTCCAGTTCTTCCGGAAGCTTCACCCGGATGTCCACCTTCAGCTCTGCAAAATCCGGCACCACATTGGGCGCAGTGCCCCCTCTCACGACGCCGGTGTTAACGGAAGTTCCGATTTCAAGATTCTGCGCCTGTGTCAGCGCAGTAATCCAGCGGGCCATCTCCGCAACGGCATTGGCGCCTTTTTCCGGCGCAACCCCTGCATGCGCAGCAATACCGTGAAAACGAACCGTCAAATCCGCACAGCCTTTCCTGCTCCGGACAAGCCCATTGCCGTCCCTTCCCGGCTCAAAGACAAAAGTGTATTTTGTCTTTCCTGCAAGACCCTGCAGCCAGTCTTTAGATGCTGCCGACCCGATTTCCTCATCGCTGTTGAAGGCAAGACACAGTCTCAGATCAGGCCGTTCCCATTTCAGTCTTGCTGCCACGTTCACAGCAAGCAGCAGTCCTGACTTCATATCAGCGACTCCAGGCCCGTATGCTCTGCCGTCCTTCTCGGTATATGGACGTTCTTCTGCCGTTCCGTCCGGAAACACCGTATCCATATGCCCTGCCATCAGAATATCAAATTGCGCTTCACGGTGAGTCTGCGCCTGAATTTTCGTATCTCCATCCAGAAGCTGCACATAAAAACCTTCTTCTTCCATTTTCAATGCCAGATAACGTGCCACCGCTCCAATCCCTGAAAGATTTTCACTTCCGCTGTCCATATTTACAATGGCAGCCAGATCTTTTCTGAACCCTTTGATATTCCACATCCTGTTTCCTTCCTTTCCTGCTGATTCCACCGATTACCTGCCGGTCCTGCGCTTCCCTGCAAGAATCTCTGCCTCTATGGTAATTTCCTTCACACCATCAAGGTTAAGAATATTTTTATCCACATCAAAGAGCAGCGGCGTCATCCTGACCAGATCTGACAGATCCTCATGGGATACAGCCATGGTCCGGCTGACACTGATATGCTGATCTATGCCAAAGTGTCCGTCAAAATACTCCAGTACCTCTGTATTGGAGTATTCACTGTTTCGCAGCAGGGGCGCCGCAGCCTGCCGCAGCTGCTCCAGATGCCGAATACCGGGGATCACCTTGACGACTCTTCCCTGCGGCTTTAGTATTCTGGAAAACTCACCGTAATTGGCAGGAGTAAAAATATCCAGAACACAGTCGGCAGCTCCGTCCCTGACCGGAATATTGGTAATATCTGCTACCATCCATTTAATCGGCGCTGTATCGCGGGCAGCCATCTTTATGGCATCGGCAGAAATATCAAAGGCCAGAATCTGTATCCCGTCCAGAGCACGGAAAAGACCTGAGGAATAATATCCTTCCCCGCATCCTGCATCAATCCCCACCGCCGGTTCCTCCGGATTTTCCCTTTTCTCTGTGAACTCCTTCACCAGAGCGGTTACTGCTTCAAGTACATGATTGTAATACCCGGCCTGCAGAAAACGGTTTCGACACCGGAAAAACTCCTGATCGTATCCTTTGAAGATTCTGTTCTCCTGCAGCATATTCACATAGCCTTTAGACGATATATCGAATCGATGTTCTTTTTTGCAGACGAGGCCTCCTGCATGAAATCGAATCTTTCTGCCGCATCTGGGACATTGAAGTAAATTTTTTATATCATAGAATTTATCAATCTTCGTCATAACTACTCCTTTGAATCTTTACATCAGCGGACTCAACATTCTGAGCACCGCATCATAAAGAAGACCGAAAAATGTACGCCTGCAGTCCTCATGGTGAATTTCTCTGGATTTCTCAAAGGTTTCCAGACAGTCTTTCTTCAGGTCGTAAACAGAAGAACAGCCCACCAGCAGGGTCCCGCATTCAAAGTGAAGAAACAGGCTCCTGTAATCCATATTGATAGTTCCCACCACGGCCACTCTGTCGTCACACACAAAACTTTTCGCATGAATAAATCCGGGAGTATATTCATAAATTTTCACTCCGCTTTTGATCAGAGGCTCATAGTATGAACGTGTCAGGCGGAACACAATTTTTTTATCCGGAATAGCCGGTGTCACAATTCTTACATCTACACCCCGCTTTGCGGCAAGCACCAGAGCGGTTTTCATCTCGTTGTCGATAATCAGGTACGGAGTGAATATATAAACATAGTCCTCCGCCTGATTGAGAATTTCCAGATACACATTCTCTCCCACTGTTTCATCATCCAGTGGTGAATCACTATAAGGCTGTACGATGCCGTCTGTGCCGAAAGCCTCTCTGTGACCTGCATGAGGACGAAACCGGCCATAGTCTTCCTCAGTAGGAACCAGTGCATTCCACATATTGAGAAACATTACTGTAAAGTTCCACACTGCATGCCCCTGCAGCCTGATGCCGGAATCCTTCCAGTGACCAAAACGAACAATCCGGTTGATATATTCGTCAGCAATGTTGAAACCGCCTGAATAAGCAATATGGCCATCAATCACCAGAATCTTTCTGTGATCCCGATTGTTATAGACCAGCGAGATAAAAGGTTTCATCGGATTAAACGCAAGAACTTTAATTCCCGCCCCCTTTAGCTCTCGGACAAAATGTCTCGGCAGCAGATTCATGCTGCCTATATCATCGTAGATAACCCTCACGTCCAGACCTTCTGCAGCCTTCTTCTTCAGAATTCGAAAAATACTGTCCCACATTTCACCTTCAGAAATAATAAAGTATTCCAGAAAGATGAAACGTTCAGCGGTTTCCAGATCTTTCAGCATGTCAGGATAAGCATCGTCTCCCAGTGGATAATATTTGTTCTGTGTTCCTGTCCAGGCAGGATAAGGTCCTTTATCTGCCACATATCTGATAGTGTCGGACAGCCTGCGAGAAGTCATACCGCTCAGATCGTCCTCCTGCCGCAGTACTTCTTTCAGCTTTTTTTCCATAGGATCCATTTTTCGCTTCAGCCCTCGGGACGGTCTCTTGTTACCGAAAAAGGCATACATTGTTACGCCCAGAACGGGCAGAATACAGATCAGAAGAATCCATGCCATTTTATAGGCCGGATTATCATCCCGCCATGTGATAAACAAGGCCATCAGTACTGCCGCTGCGGAAAATGCCAGCGTAACCAGTACGTTATACTCTGACAGTTTCATCAATACGACAGCAAACCATGCCATCTGAATTAAAATCAAAAATGCAGTTACGGTGAGCCGATTGACAATCTTGCTGAACGCCCGATCGGCGGTCGGTTTTACTTCCAAATTCTTTCCCCTGTCCCTTTCCAGAAAACATCAGACAGCAGTATCCATCCTGCAACAGTGCTCTTTTCAGATTCTCAATCTGAAAAGAGGCGGACGCTGCCGTCCGTCTCAAAATACTTTTTTATAATCCAAGACCCTGACAGACATTGTTCAGGAAGTCCTGTACATTGGTTACAATTCCTTTTGCAGACAAGCTTCCCCTGTCTCCCAGCTTATTTGCTGCAAATTCTGAGGTGTCCACCATATAGAAGTACACCGGACGGATGGTTCCGTCCTCAAGTACCCGATAAGTCGGCGTCATATTACCGGTTGCAATAGTATGAAGCACAGTTGCCATACCAATGACCGTGGTTGCCTTTCTCACATGGGATCTGATAGTATCCTGTCCTACATAGGTATGCTCATAAACTTCCGGCAGTGGTCCGTCATCACGAATGGATCCGTTAAGCACAAAAGGTACTCCGTTCTTTACGCAGGAATAAATGATTCCGTCAGTGATCCCTTCCTTTTCAATAAAGGCAGGGATTGAACCATGAGTATTGATACAGTTGATAGTATCCAGATGATTATAGTGACCGTCAGTATGAGGCAGCTGTGTTTTAATGTCTGTTCCCAGTGCAGTGCCCAGATAGGCGCCTTCCAGATCATGAGTGGCGAGTGCATTTCCTGCCAGAATTGCACTGACATAGCCTTTGTTAATCAATTTCTCATAGCACTCTCTTGCCTTGCTGTCAAAGGAACATGCAGGACCCAGCACCCATACCACATACCCGCCGTGTGTTTTTTCGTACTGCAGCAGTTCTACCAGCTGCTCATAGTCATAGCTGAAACCGGTTTCACGGCTTCTGCTCTGACGAAAAGCAAAGGTGGCAGCCTTAGCTTCTTCAGGTCGCTCAAAGCAGTCGGCGTGCACATAAATGCCTTCACTACAGTCTTCTGTACGTCCAACCACCACCTGGTCTCCCTGTTTCAGATTTCTGAACTCACGTACATGAATCTTGCCGTTTTCAAATACAGGGACACTGTCCATGCGGCTGTCTTCCGCCAGATACCACTTTCCTGCCACTTTAAAATATTCCGGATAAATAGAAGTGGCATGAAATCCGGCAGGTGCTGCTTTGTCCACAGGTGCAGCCACCAGTTTCGCATTTGGTGCCTTGACAAACTTCTCCTGAGAAAAATCCGGCTCTATATATTTTGGTAATTTAATCTTCTTCTCTCTTCCAAATTCAGTTTTTAATTGTGAAGGAAATATCCATTCAGGATATTTCCGGAATATGATAAAGTCGGCCGCTAAGTATAAACAGGGCAGCAGACTTTTTATTTTTCAATCTTGTCCACACCCATGTAACGTCTCAGAGCCTCCGGAATCACCACGCTGCCGTCGGCCTGCTGATAATTTTCCAGAATTGCAGCAACGGTTCTTCCCACTGCAAGACCGGAACCGTTAAGGGTGTGCACAAATTCAGGCTTGCCTTTTTCTCTTCTGAAACGGATGCCTGCTCTTCTTGCCTGGAAGTCCTCGAAGTTACTGCAGGAGGAAATTTCCACATATCTTCCGTAGCTCGGCATCCATACTTCGATATCATAAGTCATAGCGCTGGAGAATCCCAGATCTCCTGAACTGAGTCTTACCACCCTGTAAGGAATCTTCAGCAGCTTCAGAATCTCTTCAGCATCGGCAGTCAGTTTTTCCAACTCATCATAAGAGGTTTCAGGTGCTACAAATTTCACCATTTCTACCTTGTTGAACTGATGCTGTCTAATCAGACCTCTGGTATCCCTGCCGGCAGAACCTGCTTCTGCTCTGAAGCACGGAGTATAGGCAGTATAGTACAGCGGCAGCTCAGATTCGTCCATAATTTCGTTTGCTCTCAGGTTTGTTACCGGCACCTCAGCTGTCGGAATCAGGAAGAAGTCTTTCTGCGGCACATAGAACATATCCTCCTCAAACTTCGGAAGCTGGCCTGTTCCTGTCATAGCTGCCCGGTTTACCATAAACGGAGGCAGAATTTCTGTATATCCCTGCTGTTCTGTATGCAGATCCAGCATGAAATTAATCACTGCTCTTTCCAGTCTTGCGCCAAGTCCCTTATAAACAGTGAATCTTGCTCCGGAGATCTTGGCAGCTCTTTCAAAATCCAGAATGCCCAGATCCTCGCCGATGTCCCAGTGTGCCTTCGGCTCGAAGTCAAAAGCAGTCGGCTCTTCATATCTTCTCAGTTCCACATTATCACTGTCATCCTCGCCAAACTGTACATCTTTGTAAGGAGTATTCGGTACGTTGAGCAGTGCGGTTCTCAAGTTTGTTTCAATTTCGGAAAGTCTGCCGTCCATCTCCTTAATCTTCGTGGAAAGCTCCTTCATTTCTGCCATGATTGCTGTAGTATCTTCTCCCGCCTTTTTCATTTTCGGGATTTCTCTGGATACTGTGTTCTGACGGTTCTTCATCCCCTCCACTTCGGCAAGCAGCTCTCTTCTCTGCTCGTCATACTTCTTCACATTCTCGATGCCGAAGTCGCCTTTTCCTCTGAATTCCACTCTGGCTTTTACGCCCTCATAATCTTCTCTGATTCGTTTAATATCTAACATAGGTTTGCCCTCCTCCTTACAGTAAATTCTTCTTATATCGACTGTATAACTGACTCAGCAGATTGACTTTCTGCTGAATTTCAAGCTGCAGATCGGATGCCAGCTCGTACTCACCTTCGTCCAGCGCTGTCTTGGCTCTGGTCAGAAGACATTTTTCTGTGATAGTATCTTTTGCAATTTCATGTCTGATCTTATCAATCTCCAGCCAGTTTTTAATATCATAATCAGAAAAATCATCCAGTGAATGCATCTGTTTACAGCTTCTGATAAAGTTCATAGTGTCCGGAATGATCCTGTCATGCAGTTCCGTCTTCCACTGCGACAAAATCTGCTCATGGTAGGACTCCAGCACGATTTCCGGCATCACATCTCCGTCTTTGAAGATTTCCAGTTTCTCAGGGTATTTTTCAAACGCAGTCAGGTTCTGCCATACGGTAGCTGGAGCCTTGCCAAAGAGATGATCTCTTTCTTCCTCGGTAAAGTCCTCAAACACGTTATACTCACTGCGGTATTCCCGTTCGGTTTCCAGATAAAAATCCTCTTCCCCATGCTTTTTAGACAGCGATTTTTCAAGCTCCTGCGGTGTCTTTCCTGCAGCAAGCACTGCTCTGATACCGTCCAGAATAGCGCTATCAGCAGCTGCCATGACC
>CABSEO010000110.1 GCA_902476665.1 uncultured Emergencia sp. | reverse complement strand
AAGAAGTTCCACAATCTGCTTCTGATTCTCAGTATCCAGCGCGGTAGTCGGCTCATCGGCAATGAAGAGCCTCGGGTTACAGGCAAGAGCAATCGCAATGGCAGTTCTTTGCCGCATACCACCTGAAAAATGATGAGGATATTGAAAGAATCTCAACTCAGGCTCTGGAATACCCACAGCCCGAAGAAGATCGAGTGCCCGATTTCTGGCCTCTCGTCTGCTCACCTTCTCGTGTATCAGTATAGGCTCCATAATCTGCTGTCCGATGGAAAAAACAGGATTTAGCGAAGTCATTGGATCTTGAAACACCATAGCCGCATCTACTCCCCGCAGCTTCTCCATCTCTCTCTCTGAAAGACGGGTTATATCCCGTCCACACAGAAAAATACGTCCAGATTCTATTTCAGCATGTTCCGCATGAAGGCGCAGAATACTGCGGCACAATGCCGTCTTTCCGCATCCGGACTCTCCTACCAGCGCCACGGTTTCTCCTGCAGAAACCTTCAGATCAACCCCTTTGACAGCTTCCACTCTTCCCTGAGGGCCGTGAAAAGATAATCTCAGATTTTCAATTTTTACTGCGGCTTCCATCTTATTCTTTTATCTCCCATTCTGCAATATTCCAGAATACGCCTACACCGTGATGTCCGAGAACCGTATTCTCTGTGATGCCGGAAATAGTATCTTTCATGCCATAACATGCATCCACATAAGCAAGGAAAGTGTATGGCATAGCTTTGGTCATCTCTTCCTGAAACTGATTGTAAAGCCGGCGGCGCTGCTGGTCATCTGCAGTATGTCTTGCCTCCGCCAGAATTCTGTCAACTTTTTCATTGGAATAACCTGTATAATTATCTCCCGCAGCTGTAGTGAAAACCTTATAAGTATGGTCATCAGGATCAAAAGGACTCCCCCATCCGATAATGCAGCTGTCCTGATTTTCCCAGTCAAGAGAAGCCATGGTCTCTGCTGTGGCGTTGACACCAACCTGCTGCAGCTGTGAAGCACACATTTTTGCCATATCTACCCGCGCCTGATCGTCCGACATGGCTGAAATGACAAAAGCAAGTTCTTCTCCGTTCTTTTCGTAATAGCCGTCGCCATTTTTCACCCATCCGGCTTCCTGTAAGAGTTCTTCGCATTTTTCCGGATCATAAGAAAAGTCTTCTATATCATCATTTGCATAGGGTCCTTTCTGCAGTGGCGAATAAGCCACTTCACCTTGTCCCAGCAATACGCCATCTACAATTGCATCACGATCAATGGCATAACTTAAAATATTGGCCAGTTCCGGATTTTCCTTAAAGAGCGGTTTGTTGAAATTGTAAGCAAGCGCTCTGTAATCTGCTGTATCCATCTGATAAAGGCGGTAACCCTCTGCAGTTTTTACAGATTCTGCTGACTTTGCCGTAATCTGTGCCATATCAATTTCACCTGACAGCAGCTGCATTGCTCTGGCATCACTATCGGGTACGATTTTAAAAATCACAGTTTCTATGTTAGCAGCTCCTCCATAGTAATTCTCAAAACGCTTCATGGTAATAGACTGACCCTGATCCCATTCCGTAACCATGTAAGGTCCTGCACCTACAGGATTCTGATTAAAATCGCAGGTAGCCAGATCCTTTCCCTCCAGCAGATGCTTCGGCAGAATACCGATGGTCATATAATCGGGAAAAGCTACATTGACCTGACTCAATCTGATTTTCACCGTCAAGTCATCAGGACATTCTATCTCCTTAATATCAGTATAATTTGAAATGATCTCCGACTGGTTTTTTTCATCCAGAATTGCTTCCAGGGTAAACTTCACATCTTGTGAGGTTAAAGGCTCGCCGTCGTGAAACGTAAGCCCCTCTCGAAGCCTGAAAGTATAAGTCAGATTTTCTTCGTCAAAGCTCCAGTCTTCAGCAAGTCCTGCTACTACCTGATTATTCTCATCATGAGCCGTCAGTCCCGCAAAAATCAATGCATTAATTTCTCCGTGCTCATAAAGAGCCGGGTTGATTGCCGTATAGTCCTGACTACCGTAAACCAGAGTATTCTCAGCAGAGTTTTCATTTTCTCCACAGGCTGAAAACGTAAAAAGCAGGCAAAGTATCAATGCTGCACACAAAATTTTTTTCATAAAATCCTCCGTTATAAATTACTGTAAAGCCGATTGTTCTGTCTTCGTATAGATTCTCCCAGACTGGTTACACACACCAGTGTTGTCACCAGCACAAAACCGGGAATGACGATAATCCACCAGCAGCCTGAAAGAAGAGCTTCCTGAGAAAGAGACATCAGACTGCCCCAGGAAACAGTGGTCAAGGGCAATCCCAGCCCCAGAAAACTCAATGTAGATTCTGTGATCATAGCCTGACCGATATTCGTCACTACCATGAACATGATGGATGACACAAAGTTAGGAAGCAGATGCTGTCCGAGAATGTACCAGAAACCACCTTCCATAGTTCTGGCAGCCAAAACATAATCACTCTGCCTAATCTGTCTGACTTCACTTCTGACGATTTTAGAAATATTCATCCAGCTTACTAACGCAATGACAACTGCAAGAGAAAACACCGTCGCCTTCCCCCATATTGCCTGAAAAAAAATAATTAAAAGAATAGATGGTATACTCATCACAAACTCAGCAAATCGCATCATCAGATCGCTGATTCTTTCCCCTGCAAGACCACTGACTGCACCGTAAACCACTGCTATCACTGTGGAAAAAAAACCGCTGACAAGGCCGATGCAGATAGAGGCTCTTCCGCCGTACAGCAGCAGAGAAAACAGATCCCGCCCCAGTGTATCTGTGCCAAGAATATGTTCCCTTGAAGGAGGCATCCCGATAGCTGCGCTGTCCATCTGAGACGGTGCATATGCCGTCAGCAAATCAGCAAAGATACAGCATAGAATAATGAAAAGGAGAATGCCTAATGATAGTCTCGGCAGTTTTTTCTGTCCTTTCATACCGCCGCCCCCTTTCTCTCTGCAGCATCTGTTTTCCGCATGAGCCCTGTTTCTTTTGTAAAGTTCCTTTCATACTCCATTCTAGGATCGATCCACTGACTCAGCGCCTGGGCAGCCATATTGAAAAACAGCACTACAGCACCAGTCAAAAGAGTCAGCGCCATCAGCATATTATAGTCCTGATACATAGCCGATTCAAAGCTTAAGGTTCCAAGTCCCGGATAACTGAATACCATTTCCACCACATAAGTTCCCCCAAGAATGTGAGGAACAGAAATCGCCATAATTACCAGAAGAGACGGCAAAATATTTTTAAAGCAGTGTTTCTTCATAATGACCCGTCTGGGAATTCCCTCCGCTTTACAAAGCAGAACATAATCCTTTCTCGTTTCTTCAATCAGCTTGTTTCTCACCAGATAGGCATAATACCATAGATGCTGCAGAACCATAACTGCTGTGGGCAGAATCAGATGAACAATTCTATCCCAGAAATTATACTTTTCGCCCAGTGAATAGGCACCCCCCGCCGGCAGCAGATGGAGGTTCACCGCAAAAATCAGTATCAACAGAAGAGCCAGGAAAAAAGAAGGGATATTGGCAGAAATTACGCCTGCCTTGCAGATTATTCTATCCGCAGTGTGATCTTCTCTCATTGCACAGAACATCCCCAATGCAATGGCAAGTCCGAAGGTCAGAAAATAAGATACCAGTCCCAGAATCAGAGTATTGATCCAGACCCCGCTGATTACAGAAAGAACCGGCTGTTTATATTGATAGGACAGTCCCAGTTCTCCCTGAAACAGGTCTCCCGCCCAGCGCATGTACTGCTGAAGAAGGGAATCATCAAGACCCAGTCGCTGCCGTGCCGCCAGCTTCTCTGCCGAACTCATATGCTCCACACCTTCGCCGTAATATGCCAGAAGCGGATCACCCGGGCAGGCTCTGGCAATAATAAAGACTGCCACCGACAGAAAAATCAGTGCTACTCCCATCTGTACCAGCTTTTTCAGAATATAGATACTTCTTACTCTCCAGATATTATCCATAAATTATTTATAAACTTCCTTTTTAATTTCTTTCAGAGACAGTCCGGTTCTGCGAGCAATTTCACAGAGCTGATCAGATTCAGCTTTTTCACGATAGATTCCATAGCCCTCACAGATTTTCATATCCACCGGGCCCCATGGGGTCTGCCGTTTTTCCGTTCTGCGCTGCATTGTGAATCTTCTGCAGCCATATTCACGCACACCGATGGTGGAAGTATTTTTCAGCATCAGTTCAGCAAAAGTCTGCTTATTGTCCGGTCTGCACATGCACACCAGTTTGACAGCTGGACGGGATTTCTTCATGGTAATGTGTTCACAGTAGACATCCAGCGCACCTGCTTCCAGCAGCAGTTCCATCGCAAAGCCGATTTCTTCTGCAGTCATATCATCGATGTTGGCTGCAAGCTCTGTCACCTGATCATGCAGCAAAAGGTTCTCACTTTCTTTGTATATTTCTGCTTCTCCTGTACTGTATTCCCCCAGAAAAGCTCTCACACAGTTTGGACGCTCTGCAAAGTCTTTGCTTCCCATTCCTATGCCGATTTTTTTAATTGTCATAACAGGCATGGTTTCAAATGAAGTTGCAAAATACTTCAGCAATGCAGCCCCGGTAGGCGTACAAAGTTCTCCCTTCACCTGCCCGCTGTAAACAGGAATCCCCTGCAGAATCAGCGCAGTTGCCGGCGCGGGAACAGGCAGAAAACCATGAGCGCATTTGACACTGCCGCTTCCCACATGAACAGGAGAAACCACAATTTGCTCTACACCAAGCTGTTCCATTAAAATACAGTTTCCCACAACATCAGCTACTGCGTCCATCGTTCCGACCTCATGAAAATGAATCTGCTCCATGGGTTTTCCGTGAACTTTGGATTCCGCCTGAGCAATGATACGATAGACGGCTTTCGCATTTCTTTTTACCTTATCTGAAACATCCATACCCTCTATCAGAATATCAATATCCGAAAGCCCACTGTGATGATGACCATGGCTGTGATGATCGCGCTCATGATGGTCATGACTGTGATGATGATCATAACCCAAGCCTTCCTCTTTCCCATGTATACTTACACTGATATGGGTTCCCGTTATACCGCACTTTTCCGTCTGCTCCGCACTGACAGACACGCTTTCCGGCATCAGTGCATTCATCTTTTCAAGAAAAGCCTGACGATCTTCAATCAGTTCTGACAAAGCTGCCATAAGCATATCTCCGGCAGCACCCATTCCGCACTCGATATATAATGTTTTCATTATTTTCCGTCCTCCATATGGTTGATTAAGCTTGCCTGATAAGCTGCGCCAAAGCCGTTGTCAATATTAACTACACTGACTCCACTTGCGCAGGAGTTCAGCATAGAAAGCAGCGCCGTCACACCTCCCAGCGCTGTGCCATATCCCACGCTGGTGGGTACTGCAATAACCGGGCAGTCTGCAAGACCCCCGATGACAGAGGCCAGTGCCCCCTCCATGCCTGCAATGGCAATAATCACTCGTGCTCCCATAATTTTATCCAGATGAGCGAGAAGTCTGTGAATCCCTGCAACACCCACATCGTAAAGCCGCTCTACCCTGTTTCCGAGAATCTCCGCAGTCAGAGCTGCCTCTTCTGCGACAGGCATATCACTGGTACCGCCTGTCGCAACAAGAATATAACCTTCTTGTCTTGGCTTCAGCTTTTCACCGACGAGACCGATACGTCCTGTCTTATCATACTGAAAAGGGATATCCTTCCTGATATAATCGGCTGCTTCCTGACTCATCCTCGTAATAAGAATAGTCTTCTGTCCGTGATCCCAGAGACTATGTGCAATAGTGTCGATCTGCTCCGGAGTCTTTCCCGCTCCGTAGATAATCTCCGATGCGCCCTGGCGAATTCCGCGATGATGATCTAAAGATGCGATGTCAATCTCCTCGAAGGGCGCCAGTTTCAGTTTCATCAAAGCTTCCTCAACGCTGGTACTTCCGTCTGCCACCGCAGTAAGCAGATCTCGTGCCTGATATTGTTCCATCTACCTTTCCTCCAAATCCAAAAAAATCTTTTCGAAATGCGGTTTCAGCTTTTCTCTGATCTCTTTCCGCAGTACAGCTGCACGTTCCAGTTCTTTTCCGGGAAGCTGCAGTCTGGCCGCACCGTGATAGAGTCTGACGCGAAAATCTGAAAAGCCCATCTGGTGCAGTATTTTTTCCGCTCCATAAATCTTCTGAAGCTTTTCTTCTGAAATAGACTCTCCCGTCGGCACTCTTGTAGCCAGACAGGCGTATGCCGCTTTGTCCCAGGTGAAAAGTCCGGCCTCTTTTGAGCGGGCACGCACTTCTTCTTTGGTAATACCGCAAATCCGCAGAGGTGATAAAACTTTCATTTCTGCAAGTGCACGCATCCCCGGTCTGTCTCCTGCATCATCTGACGCATTGGTTCCGTCAATTACTGTGTCAAAACCATCTGCGGCAGCGGCTTCCAGAATCTTTGAAAATATTTTGTTTTTACAGTGATAGCAGCGATCCACAGGATTTTCCCTTATCTTTTTCTCCGCCAGAACATCACAGGAAATAATGACAAGCTCTGTCGAAAGTTCTTCCG
>CABSEO010000109.1 GCA_902476665.1 uncultured Emergencia sp. | reverse complement strand
GTATATTTTTCTCCGACCGGCAAAGACTAGAGATACAATATTTGTAATGAAGGAGAGAAAATTACATGAAAGCAACAGGAATCGTAAGAAGAATTGATGACCTGGGCAGAGTGGTGGTGCCTAAGGAAATCAGAAGAATTCTCAGAATCAGAGAGGGAGATCCTTTAGAAATATATACCAGCAGTAATGGTGAAATCATATTGAAAAAGTATTCTCCCATCGGTGATATGAGCCAGATCGCGGCTGAATTTGCAGAGACAGCCTCTTCTATTCTGGGAGGAACGGTCGCTGTATCTGACACGGATAACTTCATCGCCGCATCAGGTAAACAAAAGCGTCAGTTTGGAAATGATAAAATTGACGCAGAACTGGATCACATCATTCAGACAAAAGATAAATATCAAAGCAGTAAAAAACTCATCGTTCCGATTGTATCGCAGGGAGACGCCATCGGTTCCATCACGGTACTTGCCTCCGATAACAGAGAACTGGGAGACGCAGAAATGAAAGCCGCACAAATCGGTGCAGATTTTATTGCAAAACAGATCTATGACTAGTTTTCTTCCCTTTTCTTGACACACTTTCAAATCTTTGCTACACTGAAAATAGTCCTGAATGGACTATTTTTTTGTATAATTTTGTAAACGAATTAGACAACTTTATTTTTCATTTTTTGTGAGGTATTGCATGAACAAAAAAGCAGAATTTTTTTCTTTTGTAATCCCTTCGGTTCTGGCTTTTGCTTTATCAGGTGTTTATGCCGTAGTTGACGGTTTTTTTATTGGAAACACCATAGGTGATGCTGGACTCGCTGCTATTAATATCGCCTGGCCGGTGACCGCATTACTGCAAGCCGTCGGCACAGGTATCGGCATGGGAGGGGCAGTTCAGTATTCACTGCATTTAAATGAAGAGAAAAAATCCTTTTTCAACATTACCATAATACTGTTATTTTGTTCCGGCCTGCTTCTTATGGTACTTTTGTTTCCAATACTGAAACCTCTGCTGATTCTCCTTGGCGCTGAAGGCGATCTGCTTTCAATGGGACTGGATTATCTTTATATTATCTTAATCGGCTGCCTGTTTCAGGTCTTCAGTACAGGATTTCTACCTCTCATCCGCAATATGGGCGGCTCGCTTATGGCTATGATTGCTATGATCTGTGGTTTTCTTACTAATATTGTGCTGGATTTTCTGTTCATCAAAGTATTTCTATGGGGTCTTGGGGGTGCGGCAGCCGCAACAGTGATCGGTCAGGCGGTGACCATGATTCTGGCTGTCATCTATTTTTTTAATAAGAAGATTTCCTTTTCTCTTCCGTCTTTTCAGCTTATAAAAGAACGAACAACACCGGTACTGCTGGTAGGATTATCTCCTTTCGGATTAACCTTCTCGCCAAATATCATTCTGATTTTTATGAACAAAGCAGCCATGATTTATGGAGGTCAGGAGGCAGTATCCTGCTATGCTGTCGTTGCCTATATCACCATGATCGTTCTGCTTCTCCTTCAGGGGGTAGGTGACGGTAGCCAGCCTCTTATCAGCAGATGTTACGGCAGCGGTAATCAAAAACAGTTCAGTCAGTTCAGACGGCTTGCCTATCTGACAGGACTGGTTCTCGCTCTGCTCTGTATGGTTCTGCTGTTTTTTCTCAGGGAATCGGCTGCAGAGCTGTTCGGTGCATCACACGAAGTACGAAAAGATGTGTCGGAAGTACTTCTCTTCTTTATCGCTGCATTCTGCTTTCAGGCTTTTGTTCGTGTCACTATCTCATCCTTTTATGCCGCAGAAAAGAATGGGTTTGCCTATATTCTGGTCTATGCGGAACCCTGTCTTCTCCTCCTGTCACTCTTAACACTTCCAAAACTCTGGGATATGACAGGAGTATGGATCGCTTCTCCTCTTTCACAGATTGTAACAGCCTTTATCGCAGTATATCTTTTTTACAGAAGTTACAGAAAAGAAAAAAGCATATCGGATTAGTTCAAAAAATCCGGTATGCTTTTACTTCATGAAAGCATGGTATAACCGGAGCTTCTATTTATGCAGATATAAAACCTTTTTTAATTTTCAGCTCTGGTTTCTATGCTTTTTTGTTTTTTATCATTTTCTAAAATCTGCAGAAGTTTTACCGTATCCTTCAGTTTCTCCGCTGGTTTTACGGTAAGACGAATATATGGTTCTCTGCCCCCGTGCACAAAAGCTTTCATGCCAAAAGCCTCATTTACGTTCATCAGCGCATAACCGTTAAGCGGATTTTTCTCAGCAAATGCAACAATGACTTTTCCCTGCTGTTCATAAATCCTGACAACAGATAGGTTCTCAGCCAAAGCTCTGATCCTGGAAACACGGATCAGATTTAATGTCTCCCTCGGTACATCGCCGAATCTGTCCATCATCTCATCGATAATCTCATCTTCATCAGCTTCTGTTGACACGGTGGCTATCTTTTTATACATCTGTAGTTTCAGGGTTTCATTCTCAATATACCAGTTTGGGATATTGGCAGTAACCATCAATTCTACCGAAATCTCTTCTCTATTCTCATTGATAATTTCACCCTGAAGCGTCCTGATAGCATCATCTACCAGTTTGCAGTAAAGCTCATACCCGATATTCATCATATGACCGCTCTGCTCACTGCCGAGGAGATTTCCTGCGCCACGGATTTCCAGGTCTCTCATAGCTACCTTGAATCCTGCGCCGAATTCCGTAAACTCCTTGATTGCTTTCAGACGTTTTTCCGCAATCTCAGTCAGAACCTTATCTTTCTGATACATGAGATAAGCATAAGCCATACGGTTTGAACGGCCCACCCGGCCACGAAGCTGATACAGCTGTGACAGTCCGAATTTGTCTGCATCAATGATGATCATCGTGTTTGCATTGGAAATATCAATTCCCGATTCTATAATGGTGGTGGCCACCAGCACATTATTTTCTCCATTGATAAAACTTAGCATTACGTCCTCAAGGGCATGTTCATTCATCTGACCGTGACCCACACAGACTCTGGCTTCCGGAACCAGACTCCGGATATTATCGGCCAGCTTGTTGATTCCACGGACCCGATTATATACCACGAAGACCTGACCTCCACGATCCAGCTCTCTGACAATGATCTCCCGAATCATGGAATCATCCTGTTCCATCACATAAGTCTGAACAGGATATCGTTCTTCCGGCGGCTCCTCGATCAGGCTCATATCTTTAATACCGGTCAGGGACATATTCAGTGTTCTGGGAATTGGTGTAGCAGAAAGAGTCAAAACATCCACATTCTGTTTCAGCTGTTTAATCTTTTCCTTGTGTGCGACACCAAACCGCTGCTCCTCATCAATGACCAGAAGCCCCAGATCTTTAAATTTCACATCCTTTGACAGCAGTCTATGGGTACCGATGATCAGATCAATCTGCCCCCGGTTCAGCTGATCTATTATCTCATCCTGCTGCTTGTCAGAACGGAAGCGGGACAGCATTTCCACCTTCAGAGGAAACTTCTCAAATCGTTCCTTCAATGTATAATAATGCTGGTTTGCCAGAATCGTTGTAGGAACCAATACCGCAGCCTGTTTTCCGTCAGCGATGCATTTGAACAGTGCTCTTGCCGCAACTTCCGTCTTGCCAAAACCCACATCACCGCAGAGAAGCCTATCCATAGCAGACGGCCGTTCCATATCTTCTTTAATTTCTTCAATAGCTCTGAGCTGATCGTCAGTTTCTGTGTACGGGAAGGCCTCTTCAAATTCTTTCTGCCATACAGTATCTTCTCCAAAAGCGTGACCTTTCTGCATTTTTCTCTGGGCGTAAAGCTGCAGAAGCTCCTGCGCCATTTTTGCAATCGCCGCTTTAGCTTTTGCTTTGGTTACCTTCCAGTCTCCTCCTGATAATTTATTGACCTTAGGTGCTGCACCATCTGTTCCAATGTACTTCTGGATCATATCCATCTGTTCCACCGGTACATAAAGCATATCGTTGCCTGCATATTTTATCTTCAGATAGTCTTTCTGGTCGCCCTGGACAGTCAGCTGTTCAATCCCCAGGAATTTGCCGATTCCATGATTCTCATGAACAACATAATCCCCCGCCTTCATATCGGCGAACGACTGAATCTGCTCCGACTTGGTTCTTTTCTTTTTTCTCCGCTTTCTGTTCAGCTTCTGCCCCGAAAAAATATCATTTTCTGTAATGTAGCATAGCTTTTTTGAAGGGAAATCCATACCGCTGCTGAGAATTCCCTCTTCGAAGATAATCTTATCCTGAAGGCCGATTCTGTCAGTAAACTCTTTCAGATTATCAAGACGCTCTTTTGACGAAGCAGTTATGACAATACGGTACTTCTTACGAACATAGTCCTTAAGTTCTGATTCCAGCAGTTCCATTCGCCCGCCAAAGGCCACCATCTGCCGGCTTTGAATATTGTGCACCTCGGTCAGCTCTCCAGCGCCTTTAACTGTCTTTGTAAACGGTGTCAGCACATAAACCAGCGGTTTGTCATAAATTTTAAAAAAGTCATCTTTTCCCGAGAGAAGCTCCATGTCTTTCGGAACGACCTGGCCACGTTCTAAGAATATCTGAAAATCATCTTTTATTTCTAAAGACCTTGCATCCAGATATTCGCAAATTCTGTCAGGATCATCCACAATAACAGTTCCCTCTTCCATATAATCCCAAAGGTACTCTGTTTCATCATAAAAGTAGTGAAGATAGTTTTCAAGAAGCTGCACATTAGATACATTTCTAATGTATTCACAAAGCTCGTCCCTTCGCTTTTCCAGATTTTCTGCTGCTTGCTGCCATTCATCTCCTTTTTTAAGCAGGCGTTTTATCTGCGCAGAGTATTCTTTATATAAACTCTCTGCCGCATCATTAAAAACAGTCTTGTCAGCCAGCATCTGCTCAGCAGGGAAAATTTCTACATTCTGCAGATTTTTCACAGAACGCTGTGTATTTACGTCAAAGGTTCTGATTGAATCCACTTCAGTATCAAAAAGTTCAATTCGATATGGATATTCGCTGTCAGGTGTGAAAACATCTACAATACCGCCGCGAATGGAGAACTGTCCTTTAGTATCCACAAGGTCCATTCTTTCATATCCCAGCTTAACCAGAGTTTCTTTCACATTCTTCAGATCCAGATTGTCTCCCAGAGAGAGCCGAAAAGATGCACTTTCAAAATACTTGTGAGGTGTAATCTTTTTTACGGCAGCAGAAACGGGAGCCACTACAATGCCTTTAAAACCTTCAGTCTCTCTATAAGTTGATCATGGTTTTTTGCCTCATAACGCAAAAAAACCTGTTCTTCTGCCGGCAGCACCATAATTTCCTTTTGAGAAAAAAAAGAAAGGTCTGAGGCTAATCTCTCCGCTCTTGTGGCAGTGGCTGTTACAATTAGGCTCTGTCCTTCTTCTTTTAGTATATCGGAAATAACAGGTGCGCATCTACTTTCGGAAATACCCGAAATGTTAATGATTCCCTTCTTCATGTTCTTCCTTCTTTGGCTTAGATTTTTTCTTTGTATTGTACCGGTTCATGGCAATGTCGATGTCTTCCTCCACCATACACTCAATGGCACTGACAGCCTTCATCACAGTTTCTTCCAGAACAGGAACCTCCGCCTTGGAAAATCCTCCTATCACAAAATCTGCCAAATCACCTTTTTTCTGATTCCCTATGCCGATACGAATTCTGGGAAAGCGGTCAGACTTCAGCTGATAAACTACAGAACGCATTCCGTTGTGAGTCCCTGCACTGCCGAATTTTCGAATGCGCAGTGCTCCTAATTCCAAATCGATATCGTCATAAATGACGATAAGTTCTTCAGGTTCCAGCTTATAAAACTGCATGACTTCCCGAATAGACTCACCACTCAGATTCATATAAGTCTGAGGCTTGACAAGCAGAACTTTCTGGCCGGCGATTCTCCCCTCGCCGACCAGAGCTTTAAACTTCAATTTGTCTACTTTGATATCATGTTTTTCCGCTAACTGGTCTATGGTAATAAACCCCATATTATGTCTGGTATTTTCATATTTCTTGCCGGGATTTCCCAGGCCTGCTATCACGTACATAACAAAGTATATTCCTTTTCACGAAAATTAGTCGAATAATTTACTGATTGAACCGTTGGTAAATACCCTCGTCATTGCTTCGGCGAAAAGCGGAGCAACCGACAGGAACTTCATCTTCTCAATTCTCTTTTCAGCCGGCATCGGAATAGTGTTGAGCAGAACCAGCTCTTCGATAGCGGAATTTTCAATTCTTTCGACTGCCGGTCCGGAGAGAACAGGATGGGTTGCACAGGCAAAAACAGCTGTTGCTCCCAGATCCTTGATAGCATTGGCCGCATTGGTAATCGTACCGGCAGTATCAATCATATCATCTAAGATAATACAGTTTTTACCTTCGATATTTCCGATGATATTCATGATCTCACTCTTGTTTGGCTCGGGCCTTCTCTTGTCTACAATAGCAATCGGACAGTCTAAGTACTGTGCCATATTTCTGGCTCTGGTCACACTGCCGTGGTCAGGAGATACGACTACAACATCACTCAAATTCTTTTCTTTAAAATATTTTAATATATCTTCTAACATACCTTGACTATCA
>CABSEO010000108.1 GCA_902476665.1 uncultured Emergencia sp. | reverse complement strand
CTCCTCTTCCTCAAGTTCAGCAAGTCTTTCCTCCATTCTCTCCAGATCCCGTACTGCCCAGACAGTCTGATAATATACTGCCTTCGGCATAACCAGATTTTTGTACTTTGTCTGCTGCCATTGTCTTGACATAATCACCTCTTTCCGAAATCTCCAATTATTTTTTAACATATTTTACAAATTATGTCAATATTTTAGATGAAACTTTGCAGAATTCATCAGGCTTCCTCAAAAAACAGGTGCTGCCGCAAGGTTTTTTTCAACTGCAAAACAGCTTCTGAAGAGTTCCGATCGATCCGCTCCCTGAGAGAAAGACAGATTGGACAGACAGCTTTTACTGTGGACGGCTTGTCATCCAGAACAATCACTTTATCTGCAAGTCTGACCGCTTCCTCCACATCATGGGTTACAAAAACAACAGCAGGCCTGTAATCTTCCCAGAGCGAAATCAGCAGATGCTGCATTTGTTCTCGCAATTGAGGATCCAGAGCTGCAAAAGGCTCATCCATCAGAAGAAGAGGCGGATTCATCACAAAAACCCGAGCCAGCGCTACTCTCTGCCGCATGCCGCCGGAGAGTTCATGGGGATAATATTTATCAAAGCCTTTGAGACCCACTCTTTCCAGCATACTTTGTGCCAGCTGTATGCGCTCTGCTTTCCTCATTCCACTTCTTTTCAGCGGAAAAGTCACATTCTGCAGCACATCACTCCAGGGAAACAATGCCGGCGACTGAAATACAACGGCTTTCTCTGCAGAAGGTCCTGAGACAATCTTTCCGTCGACAGTTACGATACCCCCATCTGCGGTATCAAAACCGGCAACCAGATTCAGAAGTGTGGTTTTCCCGCAGCCGCTTTTTCCAAGGAGAGCAATACGCTCCCCTCTGTCTGCTGTAAAATTAATATCACGCAATACCTGAATATGCCGGCCTTCATCATTGATAAAAGCCTTTTTTACATGTTCAATCCTGAGATATTCCTTCATCATTATTTTCCTCCAGTTCCAGTCTGGGGACTGATTCTGCGGCATATAAACAGCAGCAGCAGATCGGTCAGTTTTCCACATGCGGCAACAACGATCATCGTAGCCAGTACAATATCCACATGCCCCAGCATTCGCCCGTCTGTCATTACAGCACCAAGACCCTCACTGACACCGGTAACTTCTCCAAGCACCAGATATGCCCAGGAAATTCCAAGACCCAGACGCAGTCCTACCGCAATCTGCGGAAATGCCGCAGGAAATAGTACCGTACGAAACAAGGTCAAACCGTTTGCACCCATCATCTGCCCAGCATGTATCAGCTTCACTGGTATTTCTGACGCGCCATGAGCAGTGTTCACATAAATAGGAAAAAAGGTCGCAAGACTGATGAGAAACAGTGTATTTCCCTCACCTACGCCAAACCAAACAATGGAAACGGGAAGCCATCCGATACCGGGAACAGAACGGATCGCATGAATAAACGGATCAAACAGTCTTTTGAAGACAGGTACTCTGCCCGTCAGAAAGCCCATAGGCAGCCCTATGAAAAGCGCAATCAGAAAGCCGGTCAGAACCCTGCGAAGACTTTGCAGCAGATGAGACATGCAGGTTCCGGCATAAGGAGTAATTTCCAGTGTACCAAAGATAAAATCCCACAGTACCCGTACCAGCGTCACCGGAGACGGCAGCTTATATTCTGCAACTATGCCGGATACAGAGATAATCTGCCATAGAATTATGACAGCAGCAGGTAGGATCAATCCGAGAAAATCCTTTTTTCTTTTTGTTTTCATCATTGATGGCTCTCTTTATAGTTTTCGATAAAGGATAACTCGAACATGGCTTCAACATCAGGCACATTATCAATCATTCCCATCTGCATCATCTGTTCCGCAAGGCTTTTTACGCACTGAATGTAGGTCTTGTCAATATCCCAGCATAATTCTATATTATCGGTTGATATCTCCAGCAGACTTTTTTCTGTACCGAACTCTGCCGCCTTGTTCAGCCAGTCATCCCTATGGGAGTTCATGTATTTCGTGGCTTCTATATGAGAGTTGACCAGACTCTGGACCAGTTCAGGATGATTCTCAATGGTATCTTCGGTTACCAGCATAGCGGCATTGATAGTTCCAATGCTGTCATCAAAATAAGGGTAGCTGAGGATTTCTCCGTAACCGTCCTGCACCGCCTGAGAAGGATAAGGCTCACCACTCAGAAAAGCGTCAATGGTGCCGTCGGAGAGAGCCTGACCCATATCAAAAAAGTCAATTCGAGTCAGAGTCACATCTTTTTCTGCATCCAGTCCTGCTTTTTTCAGTATATCCAGCAGCAGTACATGATGCATGGTTCCCGGTACGTAAGCAATGGTTTTGCCTTTCAGATCCTCCGGCTTTTTAATTCCAGAATCTTTTCCTACCACCAGTGCAGAGCACTTGTTGCAAAGGCTGGCTACGATCTTTACAGGCTCCCCCTTGGATGCTGCAGTGATAGCCAGTGGAATCGTAGTGCCGGTCATATCCAGACTCCCCGCAAGCAGTGCAGTCTTCTGATCTCCCGGATTGGTAAAAGGCATTACCTCTAGAGAATATCCGTCGGGTAAAAACTCCTCATAAAAATAGGGGGTCAGTGTCTGGGCAGTTTTCCAGGTTCCCACGGACACTGTTACATCCGCATTCTCCGATTCTATCTGATGATTATCTCCGCATCCCCACATCAGAGAAAGTATCAGTATAATACATAATAATAAAGTGATTTTCTTCATTACTACTCATTCTCATCCTTTTCTGTCTTCTATTTTTTTGAGCAGACTGTATAGCCCGCCTCCTCAAAACATTTCTTTGCCTTTTCTGTATCAAACTGATTCCATTTTCCTCCGGAGCAGCAGCAACTGTCTCGCGGTACCGAACCGGTTTCTATCACAGTAACATTGGCTCCGAAATCAGCTGCTTCTTTGCAAAACGGGTGTACACAGATATCCGGCACTTCCTTTCCTCCAAGCAGTCTGGTTACTGCAATAATCTGTGCCAGTCTTTCATTGCTGATCTGTGGATGAACGCCCAGTGGTGTTCCTTCCACAGGGATTCTTGCCATAGCTCCGGAAACTATGACTCTACACTCCTTCGCCAGAAGGGCAATCTCTGCAATTTCCTCATTGGTGTGCTCAATGCCTACAGGCTCAACCAGAAAGACCAGATCCAGGGGCGACTCCTTTACTGCCTGAAGGGTATCAATACGCACCTGAGGTTCGAATCTGGTATCTTTCCCCTCACCCAGCCGCAAAGAATGATAAATAAAATTGACTCCGCATTCTGACAGCCAGTTAGCTGTTTCCAGATCAAATTCTCCAATGTTGAGACCAAGCTGATAATCACCTGGTACGGCTTTCCTGATATTTACAATCATTTCTGCCAGCTGATTTTTAGAATAAAATTCTGTAGTCCTCAGAACAATCCAGTAAACTCCCTGCTCTGCGTATTCTCTGACCTGTCTGACGGTTTCTGCCTCATCGTATTCTCTGACATCTTTGGTGATCCCCCAGGCCTCACCCAAAGAACAGAAATCACAGTTCATGGAGCAAGGAGCAAAGTCCACACCGATTGCTCCCCACAGATAAGCTTTATCCCCTGTGATTTTTCTGGCCAGATTTCTGGCTGCCAGGCCTAAAAGCCGGTATTCTTCACTGTTCGGTTCTATTGATAAAAGCTGAACAAGCTGCTCTTTACCGAGTCCGGTCTTCTGCCCTTCCTCACTTGCTGCCCAGCAGATCAGTTCTTTATTTGTCATAGACATCTTCTCACTTTCCATTATATCTTTTAATTCATAAAGTCTCATATAAGACTTTGTCTGTATATGATATTATTATAGCTTATGCCTAATAAATTACAAGATATCCCCTCGGAACCCTCTCTAGGCAAATTGGGAAAATTTTTGTTTTCTCCTGTTGTATTCTTCATTTCAGTACTTACTTCTTCGTACCGTTACTTTAACGGGAGCAGTTTCTCCAATCAAAAAAAGAGTCGCCCTTTAGGGCGGCCCGATAATTTTTTATATATCAGTTCACTCCTTTATTTTTCAATTCTCATGATAATTCGGCTTTCATTTTCTCTTAGCCATTTTCGCTGTGTCTGATAATCAGGCAGGATACTCTTCACCAGATCCCAGAACGCTCGGGAATGATTCAGTTCCTTAAGATGACACAGCTCATGCACCACCACATAATCCCTCACTGTTTCCGGACAGAGCATCAGCAGACAGTTAAAACTAAGATTTCCCTTTGCAGAGCAGGAACCCCATCTTGTCTTCTGGCAGCGAATCGTGATTCTTTTTGCTGTCACACCGATCAATGGTGCATAGTTCTCTACCCGCTGTAAAAGATCTGTCTTTGCCGCATTTATAAGTCCTCGCAGTTCACACTCAGAAAAAGATGGTTCCTTTTCTGCATACCGCTGTTTCGCCTTTTTCAGATTCTTTTGAATCCATGACTGTTTCTCTTCCACAAGTTTTCTGATTTCTCCATCACTCAGATACAGGGGAGCCCGAACCTGTATTTTCATGTCTTTCTTTATTTGAATTGCAATAGTACGCCTGTTAGAGCGTATCACTTCTATTCCATTCAGTTCAATATTGTCTGTCTTAGAATTATTCATCATCAGTTCCCGTGCTTACTCCAACTAATCTTTAACAGTAAAAATCCCCTCAATTGTCACATCCAATACTTTTGCAATGTTCCATGCCAGTTTCAAAAAAACTCATATTTTCTGCTGTCTGCAGCTTATTACCGTTTGCTCTTATCTGGTCCCCAGCAGCTCCAGACCGTTTTCATACAGGATGATATTGTCATCAATAATATTATACATGCCATGCAGTATAAAATACTGCACCGCCAGGTCGAATCTGCTGCTTCCAGAAAGAACCATTCCCGCCTTTTCCAGCAGGGCGTTGGTGGTGGGTAAATCCAGATGCAGTGATATTGCCAGTGCACAAGCCGTATTCTTTGATGGATGATAGTTCTGATTGGACATGATTTTGGAAAAATGCTGCCGACTGATATTGGCGCCGTGATATACCTCAGAGTTTTTCAAATCCTGCTCGTTAATCAGCTGCAGCAGGTATTCCCTGAAACTGATATCTGGCTGTTTCAGATGTTCGCCAATGTTATGGCTGCTGCTCAGTGCAGGCAGCGCTTCTGTCTCTTTCAGTTTCTCCCGACTCCTCCTGTGTCTGATTGCCTGAGGAGCCTCAGCTCGGTTACTCAGTCGGCGGTCTGAGTCCCGATATTCAGCATCTTCTCGTGCCGAAACATAGTTCTCATCTATGTATGCGTGAATATCCTGAAAAAGTTTTCCCGAGAGATCATAGGCCTTGCGATCAAAGACCACCAGATACACCATCATATCGTTTTCCATCAGAAAGTCATAAATCACCGAGGTTGCCGTTTTTATGGCAAGATCTTTGGGGAATCCGTAAACTCCTGTGGAAATCAGTGGAAATGCAATGCTTTCGCATCCTAAATCCTGCGCAAGTTTCAGACTTTCATGATAGCAGGAACGCAGCGCTGCCTGCTCTCCCAGATTTCCGTCAGTCCAGAAAGGTCCCACTGTATGAATGATATACTTTGCATCAAGGTCAAATGCCGAAGTCACTGCAGCCTTGCCCACAGGAATGTCTCCGATCTTTTTTCTTTCAGCCAGAAGCCGTTCTGCGCCGGCAGCCTCATAGACTGCCTTGTCTGTTCCTGCACCTATCTGTGGATGGGGATTTGCCGTATTGACAATAGCGTCCGCCTTAACCTTGGCAATATCGTTTCTGATAATCGTAAACGGCATGTGTTGTCACCTGCTTTCTTTTTCGTAAATCAGCCAGGCACCCGGCCAAGGCGTATCCTCCGCAGTCATGTAGTCAACAGAAGACTGGACTTTCAGCATGACCATCACCAGCTGGATTCTTTCAAAAATCGGCTGCGCATCTTCAGCCTCTGTTTTAACCGCAAAGCACCAGCTTTTCTCATTTCCACTCTTTATGCCAGTAAACCAGACTTTTTCCACTTCGTCAAGATTATTTCCGATAAATTCTGCGATTACTTCCGTCAGGCCTTCAGGAACTCCGTCAGGAATCATAAAGGCTGCATCTTCCCCTGGTGCGTACTCTTTCATCCGCAGCTTCCTGTTCTCTTCAGACAGAAACGCCAGTATCTCTTTATGCAGAAATATACTGTGTTCGCCTGGATTTACAACTATTCCTTCCACGTTTTCCATTCCTGTCACCTGATCGACATAATCATCCAGAAAGACAGAAAGTATGGAACATCTGCCGATTTCCGCCTCTTCCACCTTATCCTCGCTCGTGAAAACAGGCATACAGATCTTTCCGTCCTCGTTGATCAGGTGAATCAGGGGCCAGCGCAATTCTTCCTCGGTGCTGATCGTATCTCCCGCCTTAATTTTCTCCGGATTAAAAATCTTTTCCGCATTTTCCGGCGTTTCGACGGGCACCAGTACATGTCCCATTGCCTCCATTGCTGTCAGTATTGCCTGCAGTATAGGCAGAACTTCATCATCAGACATGGAGGAAGCGTAGAATTCCAAAATACGCTGCTCTATCAGATCATTGAACTGAAGAAAGGGATCTTTACGATTGTTTTCTATTTC
>CABSEO010000107.1 GCA_902476665.1 uncultured Emergencia sp. | reverse complement strand
GTGATGAAAATACACATCAGCAGGGATATGGTCATACCCATGAGAAAAGGCTTTTGCTGCGCTGCCCAGTTTACTGCATTTCCCAGATATTCCATGCCATGACTTAGAGGGATTCCTGCCCAAATGCCTACAAGAGAGCCGCCCAGGATTCCGGCAGCAGGGGCAAGTACAAGGTCAGAACGGATTCTGCCCTCTATAAGGCGTACCAGTTCAATGGCGGCAAAAGCTGCGAAAAAAGCCCCCAGAGGCTCTGTTTTTTCAGCAAGAGAAGAGATTCCCTCTGTCTGAAAAAGCGCTCCGGAAGCAAATTCTTTGGCAAAGGCTCCCACAGTCCCTGCAATGGCAGCAGAAAGAGCGGCAAGAGAGCTTTCCTCCAGGCGGCAGGCCATACCAATGCCAATGCCTGCTCCGGTAAGAGCAATGGCAAGCTGTCCCAGGTGAAGCAAAAACGCTGCCACTTGCCCGTCTAAAAGACCGGAAATCTGACAAAGCCCGGTTCCCAGTACCAGTGTGGTAAACAGCCCGTATGCCATACCGCTAAAACCTTCAATAAAAAAGCGATTTAATATTCTTTTCATAATTTCAGATTCTTAAATAAGGATCCAAGGGAAGTAGAGATTTCTTCACTTTCCGGTAATTCGTAATCCGGTTCTTCATCCTTTTCTTCCGGAATTTCGATTAAAGCTTTCATGCTCAGGCTGATTTTGCCGTCTTCGTTTTTAATAACTTTTGCTGTTACCGTATCCCCAATGCGTAACACGGCTTTTGGAGATTTGATTCTCTTTTCGGAAATCTGAGAAATATGTACCAGACCGGAAATGCCATCTCCCAAATCTACAAATGCACCGTAGGTCTGCAGGGATTCTACCTTTCCTTCTACAATGCTGCCCACCTGAATGCTGTTGATTTTTTTCAGTTTTTCGGCATCGGCTTTTTCCTTTAAGATTTCTCTGGCAGAGAGAATCAGACGGTTTTCCTGCTCATCTACTTCAAACACGCGGACAGTCAGAGTCTTTTTCAGATAATCTTCCGGGTCTTCCACATAAGTAAGAGCAAGCTTGGATACAGGGATGAAAGCACGGATTCCCTCTACATACGCAATGACACCGCCTTTTACGATTCCTTCTACTGTAACCTCAAATTCTGTTTTATCTTCTTTCATCTGCTCCAGTTTGTCCCAGATAAGCATATCGTCATCTCTGAAATCAGAGAAGGACGCATTGATTTCGTCCATGAAATCTTCCATGGTTTCCTGTTTTTTCATTTCTTCTGACATTTTAGTACCTCCCAATTTTCAGTTTGCGTCCAGTATAACACAATTGCCATTGATTTAGAAGTGTGTTACTATAAAATCATCATAACCCGAAAGGAAAAAAATATGGCGAAACAGGGGAAAATATATATTATAGGACACAAAAATCCGGATACAGATTCGATTTGCTCTGCTATTGCGTATGCAGATATTAAGAATCGCCTGAATAACGGATACAGATATTCGGCAAAGCGCGCAGGACAGATAAATGAAGAAACAGAGTATGTGCTGAAAAAATTCGGTGTAGAAGCGCCGGGATATCTTTCTGATGTGGGAACTCAGGTGAAAGACATGGAAATTCGAGAAACACCGGGGGTTCCGAACAACATTTCTATTAAAGATGCCTGGGCAATTATGAAGGAGAGCAGCGCAGTAACGCTTCCCATTACAAAGGAAGACGGACAGTTGGAAGGGCTGATTACTACAGGGGATATTGCGAAATCTTATATGGATGCCCATGACAATTACTTCCTTTCCAATGCCAGAACTCAATACAGAAGTATTGCAAATACGGTGGACGGCACAGTGGTAACAGGAAATTCCCACGGTTATTTTGTACAGGGTAAGGTGGTTATCGGTGCAGCCCACCCGGACAAGCTGGGAGAATTTCTGGAAGAAGACGATTTGGTCATTCTGGGGGACAGACATGAAGATCATTTGTGTGCCATTGAGCAGAACGTAAGCTGTATGATTGTGTGCAATCACGCAGAGGTGGCAGAGGATATTAAAATCGCAGCAGAGCGAAACCAGTGTGTGATTATTCAGTCTTCTCTGGACACCTTTACAGTAGCGCGTCTGATTAATCAGAGTATTCCGGTAAAGCATATTATGAAAAAAGATAATCTGATTACCTTCCAGACTGATGACTTTACAGACCATATTAAGGATATCATGGTGCAGAACCGGCACAGAGCCTTTCCTGTGGTAAATAAACATGGAAAATACATAGGAACGGTTTCCCGCCGTAATTTGCTGGGAATGAAGAAGAAACAGTTGATTCTGGTTGACCATAATGAAAAAACACAGGCAGTAGACAATATCGACGCCGCAGAGGTGCTGGAAATCATTGACCACCACAGACTCGGCTCTCTGGAAACCCTGCAGCCCATTATGTTCCGCAATCAGCCTGTGGGCTGTACAGCAACTATTATGTATCAGATGTATACAGAAAAGGCGCTGGAAATCAGTCCGGCCATAGCAGGACTTTTGTGTTCTGCCATTATTTCTGATACGCTGATGTTCCGTTCTCCTACCTGCACTTCTTCGGATAAAATGGCAGCAGGAGCGCTGGCTCTGATTGCAGGGATTAACATTGAGGAGCATGCAAAGGAAATGTTTACAGCAGGCAGCAACCTGAAAGGAAAGACCACAGAGGTTATCTTCTATCAGGATTTCAAACGTTTTACCTCTGATAAGCTGAATTTCGGCGTGGGACAGATAAGCTCCATGAACGCAGAGGAGCTGGAAGATTTAAAGCAGCGGCTGATTCCTTTCATGGAGCATGAATGTGGAAAGAACGGAATTTCTATGGTCTTTTTCATGCTTACCAATATTTTAGAGGAATCCTCTGAAGTTATTTGTTACGGAGAGGGAAGTTGCCGTCTGGTAGAGGAATCCTTTGATGTAAAAGAATGTCAGGGAGGCTATGTGCTTCCGGGGGTAGTTTCCAGGAAGAAACAGTTGATTCCTGCTTTTATCGGAACCCTGCAGCAGAATAATAATTAGGAATGGTTTGAAAAGGAGATTGAAATGGCAAAAGCAGAGTGGAAGCCCGGAAATATGCTGTATCCGCTGCCGGTGGTAATGGTCAGTGTGGCAGACGAGGAAGGGCATGACAATATTATCACAGTTGCATGGGCGGGAACCGTCTGTACCAATCCTCCCATGGTGTCTATTTCTGTAAGACCGGAGCGTTATTCTTATCAGATGCTTCTGGATACCAGAGAATTTGTGATCAACCTGACAACGGAAAAGCTGGCCTTTGCCACAGATTACTGCGGTGTAAAGTCAGGAAGAGAGGTAGATAAGTTTAAAGAACTGCATCTGACCCGTGAAAAGGCAAGTCATGTGGGTGTTCCCATGATTGGTGAAGCGCCGGTGTCTATTGAGTGCCGGGTGCGGGAAATTCAGGAATATGGCAGTCACAGCGTTTTTACTGCAGATGTGCTGGCTGTGCATGTGGATACTGCATACATGGATGAAAAAGGCAAGTTTGACTTGGCTTTGGCAAATCCTATTGTTTATTCCCATGGGGAATATTACGGACTGGGAAAAAAGCTGGGAACCTTTGGATATAGCATTAAGAAAAAGAGAAAGAAAAAACAGCCGAAAAAGAAGGGGTGAGATACTGTGAATAAACAGAATGTGGTGCTAATCGGCATGCCGGGTGTGGGGAAAAGTACGGTAGGTGTGATTCTGGCAAAGGTGCTGGGCTATGAATTTGTAGATTCAGACCTGCTGATTCAGAAGGCAGAGAAAAGACTGCTGCGGGAAATCATTGCCCAGGAAGGACAGGCGGGATTTCTCAAAATCGAAAATCGAGTGAATGCTTCTATTGATATGGAAAAAACAGTGATTGCCACAGGCGGAAGCGTGGTGTACAGAGGCCATGGAGCATTTGAAGAAAATCGGTACAGTGGTGTATTTGAAGCTGGACTATGAAATTTTGAAAAAAAGACTGGGGAATTTGAGATGCAGAGGTGTGGTTCTGCGAAAGGGACAGACCTTAAAAGACCTGTATGATGAGAGAACGCCTCTATATGAGAAATACGCAGATATTGTTGTTGATGAGAAAAATCTGAATATTGAAGAAACTTTACAGAAAATATTGGAAAAGCTGGAAAAATAATAGAGAATATCTCTGGGAAAATGGGCAGAAGACGCTGAAAGTGTTAATTTTTATTTACAAATGCGCTTATCTGTTATAATATAATGGTTAAGCCATAAAATAATAACAACCTATTTTGAAATACAGACTTTGATTCGGATATGGCTTTTTCTATAGATTTAACAGAATAATTTGAAAATATCAATACTGCAAAGGTGCAGTCAATAATAAGAGGTGCGTATATGGAACAGTATGTTATCAAAGGTGGCAACCCGTTAGTCGGCGAAGTGGAGATTGGCGGTGCAAAAAATGCAGCGCTTGCCATTCTGGCAGCAGCGATTATGACAGATGAAACGGTACACATTGAAAACTTACCCGATGTTCGAGATATTAATGTTTTATTGGAAGCTATCAGAGAAATTGGTGCAACCGTTGACCGTATCGGTCCCACAGAAGTAAAGATTGCAGGGGCTACCATTGGAAATGTCAGCGTAGAATATGAATATATCAAGAAAATAAGAGCGTCTTATTATCTTTTGGGCGCTTTGTTAGGCAAATACAAAAATGCGGAGGTTCCCCTTCCCGGCGGCTGTAACATCGGAAGCCGTCCCATTGACCAGCATTTAAAGGGCTTCCGTGCGCTTGGTGCGTCTGTAGATATTATTCACGGCGCAGTTGTAGCAAAAGCGGATCATTTGACAGGAAAGCATATTTTCCTGGATATGGTGTCAGTGGGCGCTACCATTAATATTATGATGGCAGCTGCTATGGCAGAAGGAAATACAACCATCGAAAATGCAGCCAGAGAGCCTCATGTGGTTGATGTGGCAAACTTTTTGAACAGCATGGGTGCAAATATCAAGGGTGCAGGAACAGACGTTATCCGTATTAAGGGTGTGGACAAGCTTCATGGAACCACATACTCCATTATTCCTGACCAGATTGAAGCAGGTACCTTTATGTGCGCGGCAGCGGCAACCATGGGTGATATTATGGTGAAGAATGTAATTCCAAAGCATCTGGAAGCAACCACTGCCAAATTAGAAGAAATCGGCTGTCAGGTGGAAGAATTTGACGATGCCGTGCGTGTAGTGGCAAATAAGCGTCTGAAACGCACAAATGTAAAGACCATGCCGTATCCCGGCTATCCCACAGATATGCAGCCTCAGTTTGCTGTAGCGCTGGTGCTGGCAGAGGGGACAAGCATTGTGACAGAAAGTATTTTTGAGAATCGTTTCAAATATGCGGACGAGCTGGCAAGAATGGGCGCAAACATTAAGGTAGAAGGAAATACCGCAATTATTGACGGTGTGGAGAAGCTTACCGGAGCCAGAGTCAGCGCGCCGGATCTGCGAGCAGGTGCAGCCTTGGTTATTGCAGGACTTGCTTCTGAAGGCATTACCATTGTGGACGATATTGTATATATCCAGAGAGGCTATGAGAGATTCGAGGAGAAGCTCAGAAGCCTTGGGGCAGAGATTGAGAAGGTATCCAGTGAAAAGGAATTGAAGAAGTTTCAACTGCGGGTGGGATAAATAAGACTTGACTTACCGCGAAAAAGCCTGTATTGTAGTATTGCAACTGAATATTTATATTTTCTCTTATTCAGAGTGATGGAGTTACATAGGAACTGTGAAGTCACGGCAACCCCGCCAAGCGGAAGGTGCCAACCTGAGCGAGTAGTCGAACAATAAGAGGATTCATATTACGAATATACATGAGTCCGCTTAGGTGGGCTCATTTTTGCGTGAAGCCCCCAGGCAGGAGAAAATATACATACAAAGAAAAGGAGAATTCATACATGGAAAAAAGATTGTTTACATCTGAATCAGTAACAGAAGGCCATCCGGATAAAATGTGCGACGCCATTTCTGATGCCATTTTGGACGCACTTATGGAAAAAGACCCAATGAGCCGTGTAGCCTGTGAAACAGCAACCACAACCGGTATGGTAATGGTAATGGGTGAAATCACAACAAACGCTTATGTGGATATTCCGAAAATTGTAAGAGATACAGTTCGTGAAATCGGATACACAAGAGCAAAATACGGTTTTGATGCAGATACCTGCGGTGTTATTACAACCATTGACGAGCAGTCAGCAGATATTGCACTGGGCGTAGACAAAGCTCTGGAGGCAAAAGAAAACAAAATGTCAGAGGAAGAGCTGGACGCGATCGGAGCCGGTGACCAGGGCATGATGTTTGGATTTGCAACAGATGAAACAGAGGAATATATGCCGTACCCAATCGCTCTGGCGCACAGACTGGCTTTACAGCTTACAAAAGTTCGCAAGGACGGAACGCTGACTTATTTAAGACCGGACGGAAAAACACAGGTAACGGTAGAATATGATGAAAATGACAGACCGGTACGTCTGGACGCAGTAGTGCTTTCTACACAGCACGACCCGGAAGTGACTCAGGAGCAGATTCACGAGGATATTAAGAAACACGTATTTGATGTGATTCTTCCGCAGGAAATGGTAGATGAAAATACAAAATTCTTTATCAATCCTACAGGACGCTTCGTCATCGGCGGACCTCACGGAGATAGCGGTCTGACAGGACGTAAGATCATTGTAGATACCTACGGCGGATAT
>CABSEO010000106.1 GCA_902476665.1 uncultured Emergencia sp. | reverse complement strand
CAGCTTTATAGGAGGTTGGAATTTCACAGAAATTCTTTTCCACCGTAAACCCATATTTTTCCAGAATCTCTGTCTGCCACTGGCAGGCTTTGTATTCTTCATTTCCCATTTCCGGGTTGGCATGTATATCTAAAGCCAGTTTCTTCAGTTCCGGCGCCAGTGCTGTGACGATTTCCTGCACTCTGCTAATATCTTTTGCATCCATCTTCATCCACCTCTTCCTTAGTAATATTGCAACTGTTACTTTCATTATACTTTTTTCACCGATGAATTCAACGATAAAATTACAGAAATTTAACACATATTTTACACAATGGGGTTGTATCATTTAGAAATAATGCACTATAATAGTCTTATAAAGCATATGGAGAAAGGAGGTAATCTATGGAAAAACTAAGAGCAAAAAAGGGGTTTATCTGTGATATGGACGGCGTCATTTACTGGGGAGGCCGACTGCTTCCCGGAGTGAAGGAATTTGTAGACTGGCTCTACAGAGAAGATAAGCAGTTTCTCTTCCTGACTAATAACAGCGGTCAGACTCCGTTGGAACTGCGTCTCAAGCTGCAGACCATGGGCCTTGATATTGACGAAAGCCATTTTTATACCAGTGCTTTGGCCACGGCTAAGTTTGTCAGCGAGCAGACTCATCACTGCAGTGCTTATGTAATCGGCGAACCGGGACTTGTGGGCGCTCTTTACCAGTGCGGTGTAGCAATTACAGACAAAGATCCGGACTATGTCATCGTCGGCGAAAGCCCCAACTACAATTATGAAGCTATCTGCAAAGCAGTTACACTTGTCAGAAATGGCTCCAAACTCATCGGCACCAATTTTGATATGACAGGACCATCTGCCCGCGGCATTATTCCTGCATGCAGAGCGCTGATTTCTCCTATCGAAATGGCCACAGGGAAACAAGCCTACTTTGTAGGAAAGCCGAATCCTCTGATGATGAGAACAGGGCTCCGACTTCTCGATGTACATTCAGAAGAAGCTGCCATGATCGGGGACAGAATGGATACCGATATTATTGGCGGTGTAGAAAGCGGCCTGGATCCGATCCTTGTATTGTCCGGTGTGACCAGCCGAGAGGAAATCGATCAGTTCCCTTACCGTCCGAGACTTGTCTTAAACGGCGTCGGTGATATTCCCGGCTGATAAAGCTGCGGCTTACCAGTCCTTCGGGAATACCACCGATTTTGTTTAGTCTTCTGAAATCGTATATCGAGACAGGTGATTTTATCAGTAGAGAAGTCCCCCTACCAGTACGAAATAGTCGGGAACTTTTCCCTCTTCTATCCACTGCAGTTCCAGTCCCAGAAGCTTGCTTGCCGTCAAGCCCACATTTCCTCCAAGAGACTCAATGGAATATCTCATTTTCTCAGGATAACGGCAAGGATGCCCAAGCGGCTTGCTGCAGTTATCCTCACCGCAGATATGGCAGCTTCCTGCGCTGAGCGAGCGACTTCCCTCATGCTTTTCTTCCTCTTCAAACAGCTGCTTTGTCATCTCTGATTTGACCTCTGTCATGAGATTCTCCCAGTTTTCTTTTTCCTCCTCCCGGAGAATCATTTTTTTAGCGATTACATGAAGATTGTCAAACTTTTTCCAGTAATCTTCCACAGGGTCGAAATCATAAGACGGACAGCACCATTTACGATTATAGTTTCCACAGGCTCTGCAGCACTCCAGAAACTCTTCCACATTGACATAGCCTTCGACATATTCGGATACAGCTATCGTCTTTTCATAAGTTTCGATCTTCATAGTTCAAGTTTACCACAAAAAGAATTTATGGTAAAATGGATTTATACCATTATTGGGAGGTTAAACAATTATGGCATTCGGTTTTTTTAAGAAAAAAAATACAGCAGATATTATCTATATGAACGGCCATATCTATACTCAGGATCCTGAATTTCCCTGGGCTTCTGCGGTAGCCTGCAAAGACGGAAAGATTTTAGCTGTCGGTGACTTTGAAGCCATGGATGAAATTTCTTCTGATGATACTCAGATTATAAATCTAAAAGAGCAGTACATGTTTCCAGGTTTTATTGAAGCCCATGGAACACAGATTCTAAAAACATTTGCAGATCAATATCTATCTCTTGACTGCGTATGGGATCTGGACACTGTTCTGGAGTCTGTCCGTAATTACGCAGAATCCTGTGACAGTGAAGTAATCTTTGGTTACGGTTATGGCGAAGAGATTCTTTCAGATTACGAAGAAGTCGAAGAACTCCACAGATTGCTGGACGAAATTGAGGAAGAGCGCCCTGTAGTCCTTCTTGGAATCAGTGGTGTACACTGCTGGCTTAATACGCTTGCATCAGACATTGTCCAATCAGTGGCGGAAGATCAGTGTCTCCAGTACGTCTCAACAGAATTTATCCTTCACACACTGGCACCTCTTGATTTTGAATCCATTGAAGGCTGCGTGATGGAAACTGCTGACGAGCTTGCCGACAAAGGAATCACAGCTGTCTTTCCGCTGAACACCCCGGATTATTTTAATTCTGTTTTCCAGAGCTGTCTCATCGCCTTGATCGGCGAAAGCATCACATTAAAGCAAAGACTGCTTTCCAGCATCTATATCAACAGGCCGCTTCCGCCTGAGCTGGTGATTCACAAACTGACCGAAGCAAAAACCAACTGTACCGAGTTAGATAGCATGATTACCTGTGATTTTCTGAAAATTGAAGTCAGTGAAGATGAAAATCTTGCTTTCTTCACACAGGATCAGTTGAACAGCATCTGTCTTGCTGCAGCAGAAAGAGGATGCAATATCCACATTGATGCACTGGATAAGGAGTCTGCCGAAAAAGCTGCTGTCACATTCGGCTATCTCCGCAGCAAAGGTTATAAAAGTAATACCTTTGTTCTGGCATCAGACAAAGAAATATCAGCACCAGAGAATGATGAATTTATCACTACCTGGCAGTCCAACTATCTTAATGAGTCTGTCTTTAGTCACGCACAAAATACCAGTGAAGCTGTGGATCTTTTAACTACCTCGGCTGCAGAACTGCTGGGACTGTCCAAAGAATCCGGCTCCATTGAGCGAGGCAAACGCGCTGATTTTACAGTTTTCGAAGAAAATCCACTTGAAAAAACTCTCCGGTATTTTTCAAGCATGCATGCCAGCAAAACTATTGTAGACAGCCAAATCGTCTACGATCAGGATGAAGCCTGCAACGAAGAAATGTGCGGACTGCTCTTTTCTATGCAGTTATAATCGAGCGCTTTTCGTGTTACAATAAACAGACTTGCAGAAACTAAAAAGGACCTCATAGATTATTTTCCGGTCAAAAAGGAGACATTATGAAAAAGATTACATTTACCCGACTGATACTTTGCATTGCGGCGCTTTCTCTGGCAGTATCCATTACCGCCTGTGGAAAGCAGCAGAAGGAAGAAGAAACCCCCATGGTAAACTCCGTAGATATCACCATCTCCATTGATTACCCTCAAAGTTCGGAAATGGACGATATAACACAGGAATCATTTACCATCGAAGAGAATTCTTCTGTGCTGGAAGCCATCCAGCTTTATTGCAGTGTCAACGAAATGCCAGTTACCATAGAAACCACAGGAGGCACAGTAGTAGGTATCAATGATTTGCTTAACGGCGACATTTTTGCATCCCGTACCTGGCATTTCAAAATTAACGGAGAACTCTGCAGTGAGCCGGCAGGGGATGTGACTTTGAAAGACGGTGACAGTCTGGAATGGGTATACATCAAATAGAACAGACCATAATCTGTAGAGAAAGTAAAAATCCAGACATCAGGATGGGATTTTATAAGAGATGTTCTTTAAAACATACTGAAATCCCGAAGTTTATATGTTATAAAAAGGACCGCTGCACTAACGTGCGGCGGTCCTTCAGCATTCGGCTTAATAAGAAGTTTCTACTAATTGAATAATTGCTACTAATATTGTTAATTTTTTCTAAAGTATATATCTCTTAGAAAATCAAATGAGCCAGCGGACAAATAACCACAAGGCTGATAATAGTTCTCTCTAAGAAGATAATAAATAGTTCTACGATGTTTACCGGCAGCTTGGAACCCAGAATCAGGCCACCGACTTCAGACAGATAAATCAGCTGTGTTACAGATACAGAAGCTACAATAAACTTTGTCATTTCGCTTGTGATACCTTCTGCAGCGATAATGGACGGTGTAAACATATCTGTAAAGCCTACAATCATGGTCTTGGAAGCTTCGGCTGCTTCAGGCACCTGCAGCAGTTCCAGCAGCGGCAAAAATGGTTTTCCGCATATTTCGAAAATTGGAGTGTTGTTTGCCAGAACCAATGCCAGCGTACCAATTGCCATAACAGTCGGAAGTACACCAAACCACATACCTATCGCATTTTTCATACCGTTTTCAAAGAACTGACCCAGTCCTCTAAACTCGGAAACCTTTTTCATAGCCAGATCTATTCCATATTCATGAGAAGTTTTATATGGAGCAGGCAGTGTATCAGGCATAGCCTTTCCTTCCACCACATATCTGTCTTTTTTCAAAGAAAGAGGAGGGATTCTCGGTACAATAATAGCACAAACAATCCCTACCAGACAAATCAACAAATAATAAATACCGAAGTATTCCATCATGTCAACCTGCTGTAATACAACAATACTGAAGGTAATGGATACCGCAGAGAAGGTTGTGGCAATCACAGAAGCTTCTCTTTCAGAGTAATATCCGCCTTCATACTGATTACAGGTCAGCATAACACCTAATGTTCCGTCACCAATCCAGGATGTGATACAGTCTACTGCAGCACGGCCAGGGATTTTGAAAACGGGACGCATAATCTTTGTCAAGAGCGCACCTACATACTCCAGCAGGCCGAAATCAAGCAGCAGCGGCAGAAGCAGCGCGGCAATCAGGAAGATGATTACCAGCACAGTCAGAAGGTCAGACAGTACAAATCCGCCTGCACCGCCATCTGTAATCATGCTGACAATATCTTTTGCGCCTTCTGTTCCCAATCCCAGATAAGTCATCCAGATGAACACAGCGCCAACGATTCTCACAATAACCCAGATTGGAGATACTGCAAAAGTATCCTTCAGCAGATGATTCTCCACAATAAATTTCGGTTTCGCCAGTGCGATCAGGGAAAGAACTGCAGAAACAGTAATAATGATCACGCAGAGAATTGGAAGAATTCCACTCAGCCATCCGCCGATATAGTCTGCGATAATTTTTACGGTAACAGTCCATTCACCATTATACTTTACTGGTATCATAAACAGAATAATACCGATAATGGACGGAACCAGGAATCCGGCTATTTTTTTGCCGCTTTTTGTTTCCATAAATAAAGTCCTCCTATTGTTGCTAACCTATTAAGCCGTACATTCCTATAATAACACGAAGTCCTATTTTTCACAATATATTACATTTATCCATTTTTTCGAAAACTTATACTAGCGCAAAATTTTCTTTTTCTCTATGTCTAAACTGATAGTCCTATTCATTTTTTATTAAAAAGAGAGCAGTATCCCTCTCGGGAACTGCTCTCAGTTCAATTTTCCGTTGCAGATTGTGCAGAAACTATGAGTATTATATGTATACCAGCTGCATAATTAACATATTTCCTGTAATTACTCTTTAATATTGTAAATAAACTTTGCCCGTTTCTGAGATCCCTCCAGATGTCTGGCCATAGCACTCTTTGCCCTTTCAGCATCTTTATCTCTCAATGCATTCAGAATTTCCAGATGTTCCGCAAAGATATCCTCCAGATATTCCTGCTTATAGCTGAGCGCCTTTCTTGTCTGCTCGATATACTCCTTATAGGATCTGAGCACCTGAGCCATAAACCTGCTGCCTGCCGCATTGTAAATAATAGAGTGAAAATCAGAGTTTATCTCCAGAACCTTTCTGCTGTCTTTACGAGCAGTATAAAACTCCATCAGATCACTCTGCTCCTGCAGGCTCTGAATCTCTTCCGGTGTGATTCGTTCTACGGCCCATTCCACCGCCAGAATCTCCAAGGCTTTTCTGACTGCGTAGATATCCTCGATATCCTGCATTGTAAAGCCTTTCGCATAACATCCCCGATTTGGGATATAATCAATGAGTCCTTCATTTTCCAGCTGTTTGAAAGCCTCTCTGATAGGAGTTCTGCTAACCTTTAATTCTGTGGCAATCTGAGTCTCTTTAATCTTCTCTCCGATTCGATACTCCCCTTTCAGAATCCGCTGCCTTATAATATCAGCGATTTCGTCTGTCAGTGAAAACGTATTGGAGAAATTATGAGTACTGTTCATTTTGCCACCTCGATTCTGAAAACCTTCCTATCTGACTATAACACTATAGAATGTGATTTTCAAGTACCTGGGTATGGAAATCAAAATCTTTTATCTGCAGATAATACTCTGCAGAGTCTATCAGAGCCTTCATCGGACAAAGACCGATAATTTCAGTACCGGTCACAACCACACCATACCGTTTTGCCTCAGCCTTTACCAGTTCCGTTACCCTGTAAAGCGGAGTCTGCTCATAATTGGTCATATTGATGGAAACCTGTGCATACTTTTTGCCGGTCTGTTCATCTTCAATCTCAAAGCCCATTGCTTTCACACATTTAAGACCGCCGTCTTTTTCTCTGATAATATTAGCAATGTTCTTTGCAATCTGCACATCATCAGTATTCAGGTTCAGGTTATATGCAACAAGTGGCGGTCTTGCGCCAACTGCCATAACACCTGCAGTCGGGTGAATTCTTCTGCCTCCGAAGTCCGGTTCCCAGTCA
>CABSEO010000105.1 GCA_902476665.1 uncultured Emergencia sp. | reverse complement strand
CCAGAATATCAGCCTGCTCCTTGGCAGTCGCATTGTCACCCATGTCTTTAATCATCTGTATCCGATCCAGAACAGCCTGTGGTCCCTTAAGAATAGTATCCGCATCAAAATTGGCCACCACACTGGTAAAGTGCGTTGCATAAAACTCTACAGGATAATAGACCTTGTACCATGCCATACGGAAAGACATCATCACATAGGCCACCGCGTGAGCTCGAGGGAACATGTACTGAATCTTGATACAGGAATCAATGTACCAGTCAGGCACTCCGTGTTCCTTCATCACCGCCAGCTGCTCTTCCTTCAGAGGTCTGTTTTTACGCACATCCTCCATGATCTGGAAAGACGTCTTGTTTTCAATGCCCTTCAGAATCAGGTAGTTCATGATGTCATCTCTGGTGGAAATTACTTCTCTCATGGTGGCAACGCCGCTTCGAATATAGTCCTGGGCATTGTTCAGCCATACGTCGGTTCCGTGAGAAAATCCTGAAATACGCACCAGATCTGCAAACTTATCCGGTTTGGTGTCATCCAGCATCTGCCGTACAAACCCGGTGCCAAACTCCGGGATCGCATAGGTTCCGTGCGTGTACTGATAATCCGGATCTTTGATGTCCAGCGCTTCGATCCCATTAAAAATGGACAGAACCTTTCGGTCAGTCAGGTCGGCTTTCATGGGGTCAATGCCTGTCATATCCTGCAGCTGACGAATCATGGACGGAATATTATGTCCCAGAATATCCAGCTTCAAAAGATTTTCATCTATTTTATGATAGTCGAAGTGGGTGGTACTGATTTCATGTCATTGGCCGGATGCTGTACAGGGCAGAATTCATAAATCTCATGATCATCAGGCACAATGATGATGCCGCCGGGATGCTGTCCGGTGGTTCTTTTCACACCGGTACAGCCCTGCGTCAATCTGTCAGCCTCAAATTTATTGACAGATCTGTGAAATTCATCCGCAAACTTCATTACGTATCCATAAGCGGTCTTATCAGCTACGGTGCCCACAGTACCTGCCTTGAATACATTCTTTTCCCCAAAAATTTCACCTACATATTTATGAGCAGTGGCCTGATACTCCCCTGCAAAATTCAGGTCGATATCCGGTTCCTTGTCCCCGTTAAAGCCCAGGAATGTAGCAAAAGGTATAGTAAAGCCATCCCTGTTCATCATGGTTCCGCATACAGGACATTCTTTTTCCGGCATGTCGATACCGCAGTCGTAAAGCTGCATATCGCCCCACTCCAGATGCTTGCATTTAGGACAAATATAGTGAGGATCCAGCGGATTTACCTCTGTAATTCCCGCCATGGTGGCTGCAAAAGAAGAGCCTACAGAACCTCTGGATCCTACCAGATATCCGTCTTCCATGGATTTCTTTACCAGCATCTGCGCGGAAACATACATTACGGCATATCCGTTGTCGATGATAGAGGAAAGTTCCTTTTCCAGTCTGGCATCGATTTCCGGAGGCAGCGGATCTCCGTAAATACTGTGTGCTTTTTCCATGCAGGTTGTTCTCAGTGTTTCTTCAGCTCCCGCAATTTTCGGTGGAAACTTTCCTTTTGGCACAGGCAGAATGTTTCCATCTATCATATCAGCGATTTTATTGGTGTTTTCAATAACCACTCGTCTTGCGGTCTCCTGGCCCAGATAACTGAACTCTTCCATCATCTCGTCAGTGGTTCTCATATAGAGCCCCTGGCCGTTTTCCGCATCTTTAAATCCCATGCCTGCCATGAGAATATTTCTGTAAATTGCTGATTCAGGCTCGTCATAATGGGCGTCAGTAGTAGCCACAACCGGTTTTCCCAACCTGTCTGCAAGGGCAATGATCCGCCGGTTATGTTCTCTCAGTTCTTCTTCTCCACTGACCAGTCCCTGTTCAATCATAAAACGGTTGTTGATAAGAGGCTGAATCTCCAGGTAATCATAGAAGGAAGCGATTTCCTCCAGCTCTTCCCAGCTTTTTCCCGCCGCCACTGCACGGTAAACCTCTCCCGCTTCGCAGGCAGAGCCGATAATCAGTCCCTCCCTATGGGCAGCAATCACTGACTTAGGTAGTCTTGGCCGTTTATAGAAATACTGCAGATGAGAATATGACACCAGCTTATAAATATTCTTCAATCCTTCCTGCGTTTTGGCAAGCAGAATGATGTGGTTGGTATTTTTGTTCCGTCGTCATTGTGACAGTCTCTGTCATCAAAGACGTATCCCTCCATCCCATAAATAATTTTGATATTGACAGGATGCTCTTTGTCGGATGCAAGCTTCTTTGCTGTCTTGGCTGCGTCCGGAAAGCTTTGTACCACTCCGTGATCTGTGATAGCCACCGCAGGCTGTCCCCAGGCAGCTGCTGTCTTTACCAGGTTGGAAACTTCGTTGAGACCGTCCATTGCGCTCATCTTGGTATGGGCGTGAAGTTCCACTCGCTTTCCTCCTTCATAAGTGTCCTGTCGTTTTTTCATTTTTCCTTTATTAATATCTTTCAGCATGACTACCAGGCAATTGTCATATCTGTCCCATTCAGTCTCACCGCGGACCCTTATGTAATCTCCGTTTTTCAGAAGACTGTCTATCTCTTCCCATTTCTGATTGGAGCAAAATGCCTTCAGACATACCGAAGTTTTCTTGTCAGTGATCAGAAGGGTCACCAGTTTTTTCTCATTTTTAATCGGGCGGGAATCTTTTTTAAACAGAATTCCCTCTAGAATAACCATGCCTGAATCTGCAGAGAGCCCTGCCATAGGAACAGATTCTCCCATAATATCTTTTCCCATGATACGGTTTCCTTCTGCCGGTGTCTCCTTTTCTCTCCGCCTTCCGCCGTTTTTCGGACCGGTGAAACCGCCTGCTGCAGGCTGACTGCCAAAACCTGACACTCTTGCCACCTGATCAGAGCCATGACCGGTTCCCTGTTTTTTTGCTCCATTCTGCCTGTTTTCAGCGGCCTTCTTCTGCTCCGCAGCAAGAGAAGCTTTAATATCTGCCTCTTCCGAACCTCTCCAGCTTTCTGCCGCTTTCAGATAGACCTCTTCATCATTGACAAAGGTGACCTGACAGGTAATGCCGAAATTTCCACGCAAAAGACCACTGAACTGATGAGCAACTTTATCATTCAACTGCTCTGTGGATAGTCTGCCTACAGAATAAAGAGTAAGCTTTCCTTCGTCAAAGCAGAACTTGTCAGTCTGGATCGTCTTGGTGATTGCGGCGAATTTTCCATTGATGATCTCAATCATGTGAGGAATAAACAGAGAAATAATTTCCTCCGAGGACAGAATCACATCTTCAAAATCATACTGAAACTTAACATCGGCCAGTTCTGAAAACTGATGCAGAAGAACTCCCCGAAGCCTTTCCATGTCCAGATGCGGCGGCACAAAATTGAGGCGGAGTGTAATAGTCAAAACTCCGCTCTCCTTTCCTATGACGGCTTCCGTCACTTCATATTTATAATCTTCCTTTGAATGGGCTCCGATTTTGTCCCATTGTATACTCTGATCAATTAGTTCTCTCATTTGCCTTCTCTTTGTTCACAAATTATTTTCATCAGTTCATCTGTAATATCTGCCTCATCTACCGTTTTAATCACCTGACCCTTCGCAAAGATAAGTCCTTTTCCGTCACCGCCGGCCACGCCGAAATCAGCTTCCCTGGCTTCGCCGGGTCCATTGACAGCACACCCCATAACAGCCACAGTCAGACCTTCAGGCAGTCCCTCCGCATCGGAGAGCCTTCTGTCCACTTCCTCCGCTAACGACTGCAGATCTACACGGGTTCTGCCACAGGTGGGACAGGATACCAGATTCACCTTAGGCTTTCGGATTCCTATAGCTTCTAGGATCTCCCTTCCATAAATCACTTCTTCCACAGGATCTGAAGTCAGGGAGACACGCATGGTATCTCCGATGCCTGAAAGCAGCAGGGCGCCAATACCGATAGCCGACTTGACTTTTCCTCGTCGCAGCGTTCCGGCTTCTGTAATACCGATATGAATCGGATGTTCTGTCTTTTCTGCAACGAGCTTATGAGCCTGATAGTTCATCATCACGTCCGAAGACTTCAAAGAAACAACCAGATTGTCATAGCCCAGTTCTTCGATATAAGAAAGACTGCGCAAAGCACTCTCTGCAAGTCCCTCTGCCGTTACACCTCCGTTTTTCTCCAGAATATCCTTTTCCAGAGATCCGGAATTGACACCGACACGGATAGGAATATTCCTGTCTCTGGCTGCATCTACCACAGCTTTGACTCGCTGTCTGCTTCCGATATTCCCCGGATTGATGCGAATTTTATCCGCACCTGCACAAATGGATGCAATCGCCAGCCGATAGTCAAAATGAATGTCGGCAACCAAAGGAACATTGACCTGTTTTTTCACTCTGCCGAAAACTTCCACCGCATCCATGTCAGGCACTGCAATTCTTACAATGTCACAGCCTGCCTCCTGAAGCTGTCTGACCTGTGTCAGTAAAGCCTCTTCATTTCGCGAATCCACATTAGTCATAGACTGAACAGAGACAGGTACACCCCCGCCGATTTTTACTTTTCCGCAATAAACAGCCTTTCTCATGTAAATAACCTCGTAATATCATTCCATGTAACAAAAATCATGAACCCGAAGAGCAGGAGCATACCTGCACCGTGAATTTTTCCTTCCAGATCATCACTAATCATTTTTCCGGTCAGCTTTCTGATAATAGCAAAAATGATTCTTCCGCCGTCCAGCGCCGGAAGCGGCAGAAGGTTGATCATGGCCAGATTCAGACTGATCAGTGCCAGCAGGTAAGCAAAATAAATCATGCCGTACTGTGCCGTTTCTCCTGCCATGGTTACAATGCCAACAGGACCTGAAATCTCATCGGTGGAAACTTCTCCGGAAAACAGCATTTTCAGGGACTCTGCCATCATTTTCGTCATATTCCAGGTACCCACAGCACCATTCTTGACCGCAGTCAAGGGATTGTGGCTGACAGCTGAAGTGATACCAATCACAAACCTTCCATCCTCGCTTTTTTCTGGTGTCAGCTGAAAGGACTGCTCTTTTCCGTCTCTTTCAGCAGTCACCGTCAGGGATTCAGTCCCTCCTTCTCCTATAAGAACAGCCAGCTGATTCCATTCCTCCACTGCTTCTCCATTTACAGAAAGGATCTTATCTCCTGTTTCAAGCCCAGCCTCATATGCCGGCGAATTTTTCTGCACTTCATCAATGGTGGTTGTTGCTTCCCCAATATATCCAAACACAATAGACAGGGTCAGCACTGCAATAACCACATTCATGGCAGAGCCTGCAATCAGAACAGACAGTTTTGCCCAGAGCGGCTTATTATTAAAAGCTCTGCTGCTTTCAGACTCTTCATTTTCGCCCTCCATGGCACAATAACCTCCGATAGGAACCAGACGAACAGCGTACAGAGTTTCCTTCCCCTGCTTCTTGAAAAGAGCCGGTCCCATACCGAAAGCAAATTCATTAACTTTTACGCCTACCGCTTTCGCCACAATGAAGTGACCCAGCTCGTGAGGAAAGATCAGTAAGGCAAACAAAATAGCTGCATAAATAATTGTCATCCCATAACCTCTTTACGAATTTTTTTATCGATCTCGACAATATCATTTAACCCTAAATTATATGCAGGTGTGTGATGATTCAGTATTTTTTCTATGTTTTTCTGAATTTCGACAAATCGTATTTCTCTGCGCAGAAACCTTTCCACTAAAACTTCGTTGGCCGCATTCAGAACAGCCGGACAGCTTCCGCCTGCTGCCATGGCCTGATAAGCCAGATCTATACACCGGAAAACACTTCTGTCAGGTTTTTCAAAAGTTAAAGCAGCACCTTCCTTGAAAAAGTTCAGCCCTCTGCCACTATACGGAATTCTCTCAGGATAACCCAGTGCCACACTGATGGGAATTCTCATATCAGGAAGTCCCATCTGCGCAATAACGGATGTGTCCTCAAACTCCACTGCTGAATGCACAATACTTTGAGGATGAACCAGAATCTCAATATCAGAAAGAGGTACATCAAACAGCCAGTACGCCTCAATAACCTCAAGACCTTTATTCATCATGGTCGCAGAATCAATGGTAATCTTTTTACCCATTGACCACTTGGGATGACAGAGCGCCTGCTCCAGTGTCACTTCTTCCAGCATCTCCCTGGTATAGCCGCGGAAAGGACCTCCGGATGCAGTAAGCAGGATTCGTTTGATCTGTTTGCCTTCATTTCCTGCAAGACACTGAAAAATAGCACTGTGCTCACTGTCCACAGGAAGCAGTCTGACGCCTTTTTCACTGACAGCTTTCATGATCACCTCACCGCCTGCCACCAGTGTCTCTTTATTGGCAAGGGCAACATCTTTTCCTGCCATGACTGCCGCATAGGTGGGCACCATACCCCGCATTCCCATTACTGCATTCAGAACCAGATCGCAATCTGCCTCTACTGCTGCAATCATACCTTTTTCACCGTAAAGAAATTCTACATGAGGATAAGCCTTTGCCAGCAAAACAGCATCCTTCTCCTCTGCGGTAACAGCCAGATGAGGTGAAAATTCCTCTATCTGCCGAGACAGCAGTTCCGTATTCTTTCCACAGGCCAAAGCCGTTATCTCAAATTCTTCCGGATGCTGTCGGATAACATCCAGAGCCTGTGTACCGATAGATCCCGTACTCCCCAGAATGGTCAACTTTTTCATATAATACTGTCTCCTGTCAGAACAAAGATAATATAGTAGTATACCACAGGGGCAGTGAACAATACGCTGTCAAAAC
>CABSEO010000104.1 GCA_902476665.1 uncultured Emergencia sp. | reverse complement strand
TTGGATTTATTCTATGAAAACTAATCAACGAACTGTTTTTTCAGCATGTCAATAATTCTCTGATTTTCTTTGTCATAATAACCCGGTTTTCTCATAAAGAAATTCGCCGCAGCCGTAGCCTGCGCCACCAGCATGCAGAGACCTCCGGATGCCGGAATATTCAGTGCATCAGCCTGTTTCACCAGTTTCGTTTTATACGGATTATAAATCACATCAAATACTCCGCTGCACTGCGGAAACATCTCCAGATCAACCAGTTTTGCTTCCGTATCTGGATACATCCCCACGGGAGTAGCATTGATAATCAGATTCGCATCACTATGGTCTCTAAGCTGTTCATAGTTCACCATTCTTGCAGCAATTCCATTTTCTTCTCTGATACAGGATGATTCCACCTTTCTGGATACCACAACAATTTCTCTGATTCCCCTGTCCGTTAAAGCTCTTTTTATGGTCTGACAAGTAGCGCCATCGCCAAGAATGACAGCTTTCTTTCCGCCAATTGCAATACCGGCAGTATCCATGGCATACAAAAATCCCATGTAATCCGTATTGGTGCCGCATAACTTCCCCTCTTCATCAAAATACAGTGCATTTACTGCACCGATTTTTTCTGCAAGTGAAGAAACTTTATCACAATAAGGTATCACCATTTTTTTATATGGAATCGTAATAGAAAGGCCTCCAAACTCCCGCTTCTTCAGAAGTTCATCCACCTGGTCCGGTGTCAGCGACATCAGCTCCCATGGGTATCCCAGTGCCTCATGAATTACTTTTGAATAGCTGTGTTTCATATTTGCTCCCACACTTCCATAGAGCATATTCTTCTCTCCTTCCTTCATCAGTCAGCCAATTGCTTCGACCCGCGTTTCAATACCATATTTCTCCTTGATTTTCATCAGCTGTTCAATATGGGGCAAGCCATCATGATACTGTTGTGACTTTTCATCAATCCACTCCTCGACGATCAGTATCTCATTATCTCTTTCAGCAGAAAAATAATACTCGTAGTTCTTATTTCCCTCTTCACGCCTGGTTTCCTCAATAATTCCGGCCTCCTTCACCTCTTCAAAGAAAGCGGCAAGGATTTCGGCGTTTTCTGCGGTATAATATACATGCATATGAAACATCACTTTTCCTCCAGTCTTCTGATTTTCTTCTTTGAGATTTACACTTAAAATTATACATCACCACAGCCTGTTTTACAGTGACGAACCTTTCACTTCACTTTAACAAAAAGGAACCCTGTACAACATCTCAGGTTATTTCCCCTTTCCGCTTAGGCCTCCGGAGATTTTCGGCAAACATCATACTCCTTTTTTTCTGTATTAACCCACAAAATCCCACCGCTGACAAGAATCAGCGCAAGCAGATTATTCCATGACCATACAGACTCATGGAGAAAAATGGCTGAAAGCAGAGTTCCAAAGATGGGAATAGTAAATCCAAAAGGCGCTACCTTCCCTACAGGATTATACTTCAGCAGTATCGCCCAGATGGTAAAGGCCGCCGTTGAAAGCAGGGCCAGATACAAAAATAATACTGCCGAAGCCAGTGTAAAATCGCCCATGGCTCCACCTGCCGCATACCCCATAACAATCAGCAGTCCTCCTCCAAACATCAGCTGATAGGCTGTAATTGCCTCCGGACTTTCTCTCTCCGCGATCAACTTCGTTGTCACAGAACTGATCCCGTATGCCGCCGCACACACAAGAATGAACCCCTCTCCATAAAAACTGAATCCGTCCCCCCAGCTTCCCGGTGTCAGATTCACAATTACAACCCCTGCGAAGCCTGCCAGACATCCTGCCAGTTTCCGAAGGTCAAATCGTTCCTCTTTAAAAATAAAATGCGCCGCAATGATAGAAAAAAAAGCGTTGGAAGCAGTAATTACCGAACCTTTTGCCCCAGTTGTATGAGCCAGTCCAAGATAAAAGAAAAAATACTGCACCGTCGTCTGAAGAATCCCCTGACCGATTACAGGCAACAGTGCATTTTTCCTGACCTGCAGCAGTTTCTTTTCTTTTACACTGAATAATATCAGCGTCATTACGCCCGCAAGAAAGAAACGCCATCCGGCAAAAAGTATCTGACTTCCTGCCCCTTCAATTTCAAACCATTCGTATCCGATTTTGATGCATGGAAATGCGCTGCCCCACAAAGCGCAGCAAATCAGCGCCAGAACAGCAACAACCAGTGTCTTTTGTATTTTCATAAACCAGTGACCTTTTCTTTTTACTAAAAGAGCACACCCTGCATGGGAATTAGGGATGTGCTCTCTGTTAAGGAAAACTTTTATGCAAGTGAATTTCTATGTCAGCTGTCAGCCTTTAGAAAAAGCTGATACTGTATCTACAATACTGTCAATATCATTGTCTGCATTTATCCCGAGTGCAATCAGTTTATCTGTTACATCCACAGGCACATCACTTCCGTCCAGCGCTTCGTTAAGTCTTCCACCCATCAGAACATGAGTATCCGCAAGACCAGCCTTCTCCAAAGTCTCTTTCAGCTCTCTGGCAAAGCTGTAAGCCATACCGTTATAAGTGCTCATACACAGAATACTGCTGCCGGTTTCCACCAGTGTATCTGCAATCTCACTGATAGATACCGATGTGCCCAGATCAAAGACTCTGGCCCCTGCAGAGTGAAGATATTTTCTGATCACCTCTTTGCCGAACTCATGTACATCTGTAGAACCGACAACAACAGGAATTCCTTCCAGAGGTGCGTTTTCTCCAAAATCCTGTTTTGCCAATGCATCTTCCTGGATTTTGTTAATAGTCTGTACAATACTGGTCGGCATCACAGGAACTCGTCCTCTCATTGCATCTTCTTCTCTGCATCCGGCTCCAAATGCGATCTCCTGCTGTTCAGGCCCAATGGCCTTCAGAACAGATACGATTTCACCGGCATGGGTGATATCCACGCCCAGATCATCCAGAGCATTAAGAACTCTCTCAAAGAATATATTAGCGCCTACAACCAGTTTGTCCGCATCAGCGTTCACTTTATCCCAGTTAATATATCTTGCATAGTATGGAGCCTTTTCAATAACCATATCCATGGTCAGCTGCGCTTCAATAATTTCTTTTGCTTCAGGGATACGAATAGCCTCGGTGAATGGCACCGGTGCTACCGCATAACCGGTTGGATACATGAGCTGGCAAGCCACATCCGGCAATGCATATGCGCACAGTGCCGCATAGTTTCTCGGCAGGCTGAATCCGTAATCAATGGTGTTTCCATTGACAAAGGTACCCGGTGTTCCATATTTATCTATCTTGCTGAGCGCTCTGTTAAATACGATTCTGAGAAAAGAATCACTGAACAGATTTCCGTAGCAGTGTGCAAGTCTTCCCCCCATCAAATCTTCGGCCACATAACGTTCCAGCTTTGCCCAGCCCAGAAGGTTTGCCACATCATGGAACTGAGCGCCGTATCCGTCATCCAGATTGCAGTGCATACAAACACCCTGTTCTTTGAATTCACCCATGATTGCCATGGCTTTCAGATAATCTGCTGTCCGATACTCCTCCATCTCCAGTCCCGGATATTCATAAGTAAAATACTGTGCCAGATTACCGATGGAAGTTACGCCTGCATTCAGCGCGTTAGTCACATTTTCCACGCCGTTAAGCGATCCTATCATATGGTCTCCAAGATGGGGATGCACGGGAACCACCTGTCCCAGACGTTTCCATTCCTCCGGTGTGTTCAGAATCAGACTGCCGCTTGCCTGAAACATATTTCTGTACTGCTCAGGAACTCCCATAATCCAGTCGCAGCAGATGCCCAGTCTGTCAATGGAAGAACCGGCCTCTTTCAGACCTTCATAGACTTTCCTGATTCCTTCTTCAGTTACTGACCATGAATTCCATCCGATCACGGAATGTTTCATGATTTTGCCGGCCTTCATCATTTTCTTTTTATATTCAACTTCGGATTTTACGCCGTACTCTTTCATGAACAGAGTTTCTCCGATAGTGATCCCCGAGGCAATTTTCTTTGCCTCCTCTTTGATCGTTTTCATGTCCGGCAGATCTTTTTCATTAAATCTTCTTTTAATCTCAATGTTCATCAATGTTTCTCCTTTTCTGCAGCACCAATACTCTGCTTCATGATTGCAAGGGCAGCTTCCTCATCATACTGGCGCAGCACCCCCGCCGCGAAAAATATATAATTCTGATCTATCATAACTGATACAGCCTCTGGCAGAAGACATTTTTCTCTTTCTTCCGGCCTGATTTCAACATTTTTTAAAATCTGCTCAGCTTTCTCCGGCGAATTATTCACCAGAATTCCACCCGTTCCAATCACAGTTTTTATTTCTGTCAGGTTTTTTCCTCTCTGCACCATACTGCACCCGCCGCAGAATTCTTTTGTCACCGTCCCGCCATGGCGACGAGCTGAAATACTTACCGCATTCTTTGCGATTTCCATATCAATATTTTGCTCCGAAAGACTTTCGGCAAGATAAGATTTCTCTTCTGCTCTCCGTAAAACAGACTGTTCAATACGTTCTACAGGTAATCCGCAATGCGAAGCAAAGACTTGCGCACCGACTTCCTTTAAAAGGCACACTGAAGATTCACGCATTCCCATATCCCCCTCTACCGTTCGTTTTACTTTCGGCTCAGGCGCACCTATGCATTTTGCACCCTGATAACTTGCATTTTCTGCAAAGGAGTAAACATCTGTTGTTGCTCCTCCAATATCAATCATCATGTATGGTCCGATGCCCGATTCCTCATCAGTTCCTCTGAAAAGCAGTTCTCCAGCCGCAAGTACTGCCGCGGGGGTCGGCATAATTGGACCGTCCAATACCGTTTTTACCGTGCCCACACCATTCATATTGGTAATCCTGCTCATAAAAAGTTCTCTGATAATCTCAACTGTAGGGGCAATATTCAGCATCCCCACATCCGGGGTCATGTTTTCAGCAACAAAGCATTCTTTTCCTCTACTGACAAACATTCGCCTCACTTCCTTTGTGACAAACGAATTTCCGGCATAGATAACCGGAATATTCAGATCACTGCTGCTGAGAATTTCTGCGTTATGCAGAACGTGACCGCTGTTTCCGCCTTCATATCCGCCGCAGAGCAGTATAATCTCTGCATCTGAGTCTCTGATTTCCCTTAAATCTTCTTTTCTCAGCTTCCCCGCCCCTGTATACACAAGTTTGCCGCCTGCGCCGAACCCCGCATACCTTCCGGCTTTGAGACTCAAAGACTGGGTCAGACTGGAAACTGCAATACGCAGACCTCCTGCGGCACTGCTGGAAGCCAGCTTCAATGCTTCCCGAAATTCCGTTTCACCAATGACTTTTCGTACTGCATCAAAGCACCGGTTCATTGCGATTCCTGCATCTTCATGTACCGTTGACGGGAATTTATCTGTCATAACTACTTTGGGACATGTCAGTTCCACACATACCACCTTTGTGTATGTACTTCCAAAGTCCAATAAAACAGCATATTTCAAGATAAGTCTCCTCCTGCTTCATATTTTGTCACCGTTTCTATCTTATCACAGCCGAAATCGCCCATGCAATATATCACAATGATACTAAGAAGCAAAGTTTATGCCAGTATGACTATTTTACGCCTTTTGTTCAAATTTCAATATTCTTTTAAACAGAAGCAGAAATTTTTGTTTATCTTCTGCCTAAACTTGTAATGAATTTGGTACAACTTTATCACATAGAGATAGTTCGTATCATTTTTGTTACACAATGTACCACAGAAGAAAAAAAACTTCCTTTTATGTACCATATATGTTACACTATTGATAAAATTTGTTCCAAAGTGACAGGAGAACATCATGACAGACTATCACAATACACTAAGTTGGCTCCGTTCCCGAATATCTGACGGAGCATCAGCACCCAAAGGAAAAAACAAGGCTGCAGCCAAGCTTTTTACACTGCTTCTGAATCAAAACCCTATGCCGCACCATATTCTTCTTTTCTGTACTGCAGATGGGCAGATTCTTGCCGCGCAGACCGGAAATGAAGATGAAAATAACAAACTTCAGTACGGCACACTTCGTACAGATGCGGATGCAGCATCAGATCAAAATCTGTTTTTCTACAAATCAGCCCCCGGATATCTTATCATCACTTCTGACGAAAGAGAGTACATATCCCTGACTGACGATTTTATTACAGTCTTTCGGAGCTTGCTTGTAATAATAGACGAATATGCTTCTGAAAGTACTGTACTTCTCAATGCTCTGGATTCGGTAAATAAATCCATTTCCATTTATGACAAGGAGGCGAATCTTCTCTTTGCCAACCGCAATTTCTGCAACTATCTGTATATCAGCGATCGGAATTCTATTATCGGAAAAAATATCGAAGATATCATTCGTCAGGCAGGAACGACCGTACAGTCTATCGATACCAACACAACAAGACTGAAAATGCATGAAGTCCTGGAAAAAGGTGAAGAGATAATAGACTGGGAAGTGAGGGTAACTTCTGCAAACGGAGATTCTCAACTGGTTGGAAATGATATGTATCCTGTCCGTGACACAAACGGAAAAATCACCGGAATGGTGGAAATTACCCATTCCAGACAGCAGCTGCTTGCAAATGCAAAAAAACTGGCAGGGCTTTCCGCTGAATACACCTTTGAAAATATTATCGGAAACAGCAGTGCCATCAGAGATATCATCCGCACTGCAAAAGATTATGCCAACAGTCCTCTGAGTCTGCTGATTACAGGAGAAAGTGGCGTGGGAAAAGAACTGTTTGCCCAGTCCGTTCACAATTACAGCAATCGAAGAAAAGGTCCCTTCGTTGCTCTCAA
>CABSEO010000103.1 GCA_902476665.1 uncultured Emergencia sp. | reverse complement strand
CTCTGCTTCTGTCCTCCCGACACATTACTGCCGCCCTGAGCGATATAGCTGTCGTATTTATCATCTTTTTCCTCGATAAAGTCGGCCGCCTGTGCAATTTCTGCAGCATTTTTAATTTCTTCATCGGTAGCCTCATCTCTGCCGAATCTCAGGTTGGTAGCGATGGTTCCTGAGAAAAGCACACCTTTTTGCGGTACAAACCCGATTTCTTCACGAAGCTCCTTCATCGTAATGTTTCTGATATCTTCTCCGTCCAAAGTAATCTGACCTGCAGAGATGTCATAAAATCTCGGAATCAGGTTGACCAGAGTGGATTTTCCGGCACCTGTGCTTCCGATAATGGCAGTTACCTGTCCTGGCTCAGCTTTAAAGCTGATATTGTGCAGAACATCCTCGCCTGCCCCCGGATAACGAAAGCAGACATTTTTAAATTCCAGTACCCCTTTGTGCTCCGTCAGTTTCTTTGGTGCTTCAGGATCCTCCACAGAAGAATGTGTGCTCAAAACTTCGTCAATTCGTTCAGCAGCAACACCTGCTCTAGGAAGCAGAATAGACATCATGGTCAGCATCAGGAAAGACATCACAATAAGCATGGAATAAGTAATAAATGCTGTCATATCGCCTACCTGCAAAACGCCGGTATCGATTCGGCGGGAAGAAACCCACATGATCAGAATTACCAGACAGTTCATGATCAGCATCATACCCGGCATCATAAAAGTCATGACTCTGTTAGTAAACAGCTGCGTCTTTTTCAGTTTCTGGTTCGCTTCATCAAAACGTTCTTCTTCAGTTTTTTCACGCCCGAAGGCTCTGATGACAGAAAGACCTGTCAGGATTTCTCTAGACACCAGATTCAGCCCATCCACAAGGGACTGCATAATCTTAAATTTCGGCATAGCAATGGATACCAGCACCAGTACAAACCCTACGATAACCAGCACGGCCAGAGCAATAATCCATCCCATACCTGCACCTGTCTGTGAAACCTTAAACACGCCGCCAATGCCCAGAATCGGTGCATAAAGCACCATACGCAGCATCATAGCAGTCACCATCTGAATCTGCTGAACGTCATTTGTACTTCTGGTAATCAGTGATGCCGTGGAAAACTTGTCGATTTCAGCATTAGAAAAACCTACCACATTTTTAAATACACGTCCTCTCAGATCTCGGCCCACGCCTGCGCCCACTTTGGCAGCCAGATAAGAAACACAGACTGCTGCTGCCAGCATCAGTGCCGCCATCAGAAACATCTTCAGACCTTCAGACCAAAGATAATCAGTCTGAATTGCATTTACATCAATACCGGCGGCCTCATTACAGGAAATTGCATAAGCCACCCCCATGGACTTCAGCGTATCGTCTCCAATGGATACGATCATCTTCTCCATAGATTCTCTGGAGTCTGATACCATCGTTTCATCCATCTGCCCGCTCGCAATCATCTGTTCCATCAGCGGTCTCATGTCCACATAGGTAGATGTGTTTCCTTCCTCATCTTCAGCTGTAAAAGTGTCAATATCAGCACCTGTAAGCTGTTCAATCTCTGAGACAGACATGTCATCAATTCTGTCTGCAAAAGCTGATGTCTGAGGATTCTTTTCCATGGTTTCCTTAACAATGTTCTTAAAATCCGTCTCGCTCATATGTCCCAGCTGATAGGTCAGCACAATAGAGGTCATCAGCTTATCATCGATTTCTTCAAGTTCTTCTTCGTCAGTCACATTGAGAGTATAGAACTCTCCGTCTTCACTGTAAATCTCATTCCAGAGGTCTGCTTCATCTTCTTCCATGAAGATCTGCGCTTCTCTGAACTCTTTTGCTGTAATCCTCTGCGGTACAATATGTTCAATACCGCTGTTCTGAATACCCACATCTATAATATCTGATGTATACTGTGGCAGAGCCAGGTCACAGTAAGCCTGTACTGTCAGCAGCAAAACGATCAGAATCATAGATTTCCAGTAAGGAATCAGGTTTTTAAAAATCCGCTTCATTCTCTCTCCCCCTTCTTGTCGTCACGCTTACGTCTGTCAATTTCTTTTTTTGCGGCATCCAGAAATTCATGCAGATATGCATTGAGCTTTCTTATGGTCTCCTCTCCCAGATTTCCGAACACTGCATCGGCAAAGGATGTCATAATCTCCTCTATTTCTTCCAGCAGTGCGTCTCCCGCAGGGGTTATATCCACAAAGGTGTTTCTGCGGTCTTCTTTGTCAATGGTTCGCACCACCAGTTCCTTTTCCTCCAGAGACCGAAGGGATCTGGAAACAGCAGGCGCCGGCAGCATAGTGCATTTAACAATATCTGAGACTTTAACTGCTCCACGATTGGTATTGCAGGTTTGCCTGCAGCAGTGTATCATTTTCAGTATACTGAAATCTCCGTGAGATATTTCCGGAAGCATACTGGAAATGTTCAGTTTTCTAAAAGAAGTCATGATATCAAAGAATTCCTTCTGTTCAGCTTTCATAACTGCTCCTTTCACAAAATATCAAAAAAACAGAAAAATCTACAAATTATTACCACAGTGAACAATTAACAGCGTTAATTATTTCTGCAATGGAATTATTTTAGCACTCTGCAATTCAGTTGTCAATGAAGAATTGGTGAAGAATTTTTTCACGGATCTTATCTTTAAATCAAAAGCCATGGATCTGAATCCATGGCTTTTCTGGACACTGTACAAAAGAATTAACCCTCTTACATCAGTTCTGTTCTTATTCCATTGACAGCATCATATCTGATGACATAAGACTTATTTCTGAAAAGAATATAGAATTTGAGCACATCTTTCTGCGGATTATATGAAGTCAGCGCTTTGCCGTTAAGTCTGCTCACATAAAAACTTGCTGACGGATATCTGGTAGTCAGTTTCATATATTTGAAATCACCGGCAGTATTCCCTGTGGAATGAATCTTTCTTTCATAACGGGAGCTGTCATATTTAAGATAAATGGCAGAAGAAGCTTCGGCCTCTCCAACAGCATTTTTCAGCAGAACTCCAAAAATCTTTTTCTCACTGAAAGGCCTTTTCAGCTCGGAGTAAACCAGAGTGGTCGGTACATAGCCCGCGGAGTAAATATACTCCAGTCTTGTATTTAACAGCAGCCTTCCGTCTTTTGACAGTGCTGTGCTGCTGACTTGAAAAGGAGGCTTAACATAGTTGGTATAGACACGTTTGGGCTGGCTGGAAAGCCCGTAGACTCTCTCTCCGCCAACGTAACGATAAGCTTTCACTCTATACCAGTATGTTTTTCCTCCACTGACACTAGTATCTGTATAACTGCGGTTCACCGTGGAACGGATTCTCTTGTATGGCCCATCCTCCTTTGTCGCCCTGTAAAGGGAATAACCATAGGCATTCTTTGCCTTGGCCCAGGTCACCTTCACAGAAGCCTTTGAAGAAGCAGAACCATCCAGAGATAAAATGGCAGACTGTCCCGGAATATCTGCGGCGTAAGCAGCTGACGGCATCATACACAGACAGATCATCACCACCATGGCAGAAGCCAGAATTCTGATATAATGTTTTCTACTCATACTGTTCCTCCTTCAATACATTTAACACATACCTGATGACTTCATGTTACACCTTTCTTCAGATAATGACAATCTTTTCTGAGGTTTCTTTTGCAGGGGCACGTCTGCGTCCTGAATCACACATAAAAAGAAACATCCACGAATCTTTTTCATTGCGGATGTTTCCTTTATAAAATCATTTCAAAACTTTCAATTTCTGTTTTCTGACTCCGGAATTTTCACGAAAAGAAGCGGTTATGCAAATGCATCATAGATAGCCTTAATGGCCTTATTAAAGTCATTGTTCTTTACACCGACAATAATGTTCATTTCACTGGAGCCCTGATCAATCATTCGGATATTGATATCAGCCTGCGCAAGGGCGGTGAACAGCGTCGCAGATACGCCGCTTCTGCTGCTCATACCATGTCCTACCGTAGCAATCAGCGCGATATCCTCAAAAGTTTCCATGCTGTCCGGATTCAGCTGCTTTTCAAAGGCTTCCAGAAGCTCATCAAGTCTTCCGTCCAGGCTTGCGTTGGAAACCACAACAGAAACGGTATCGATCCCGCTCGGCAGATGTTCAAAGTTGATATCCATATCCTCCAGAATCGCCAGAATTCGTCTGACAAATCCCCGTTCTGCACTCATCATATTCTTGTAGATAGCAATTACGGTAAAGTCCTTGCTGCCTGCGATACCTGTCACTACATTGGTGCTGCTTTCGTCAGGCTCTGCTGTAATAATGGTGCCCGGATCTTCAGGGTGGTTGGTATTCTTGATATTGATTGGAATATTCGCGATTCTTGCAGGATAAATCGCATCTTCATGAAGAACAGAAGCGCCCATATAAGAAAGCTCTCGCAGTTCTTTATAAGAAATCTTGTGAATTGGTTTTGCATCTTTCACAATTCTGGGATCTGCCATAAGGAAACCCGAAACATCAGTCCAGTTTTCATACATATCAGCATCAACGGCTCTTGCCACCAGCGACCCTGTAATATCTGAACCGCCGCGGGAGAAAGTCTTTACTTTTCCGTCAACCGCGCTGGTTCCATAAAATCCGGGCAGTACAGCCTTCTCATGCTTGGCAAGTTCCGCTCTTAAAGCCTCATCCGTGGCTTCCTGCATGAGTCTGCCTTTTGCATCAAACTGAATGAGTCCTTCTGTATCTACAAAATCATAGCCAAGAAATGCTGCCACCAGCACCGCATTCAGATATTCCCCGCGGCTTGCGATATAGTCTGCAGAACAGCCTTTCTTCAGATTATCTTTAATTATGTCAAAATGTACCTGTAGATCCACCTCTACGCCCAGGTTCAGTTTAACAGCCATAAATCTGTCAGTAACCACCTGAAAAATCTGATCATAAGGCAGATTATGCTCCATATGTGTTTTGCACAGGTATAATAGGTCCGTAATCTTATTATCTCCGTCAAAGCGCTTGCCCGGAGCAGATACGACAATATACTTGCGTTCGGGATCGGCTTCGATGATCTGTTTAGTCTTTGTCAGCTGGATTCCATCAGCCACTGAGGAACCGCCGAATTTTGCTACTTTTACTCCCATTTGAGAACTTTCCTCCCTATTTATCAACAAATACCTTATTATTATATTACACCCTGGCATGTCTTGCAACGATTTTTTGTAGTTTGTCCACAAAAAAGACGAACTTTTTCATGTTTTCCCCCAAATATAATATCTGTCTACAGAATCTCATTCTGGCAAAGGGCCTGTCTTCCGTCAGCTTTCCCCCATGAAAGGAGTTATTACAAAACAGATAAATCGTCATCAAAAGTCAGCCGGTCTGACCGGCGGTTAACCAGAATACCCCAAAATACTAAAATGTGTATAAATATGGAATGACGTTAACCAGAAAATAAAAATCATTGAGTTTTGAGTATATATAAAAAGGAGAAAGACCTCAGGTTTTATACTTTTTTTCACATTTCATAGTCGATTTGGTTAAAAATATGGTTAAACTGAGCCTTATATCCGGATTTTGAGTCTGAGTCTTATACTCATTTTTACGAAAACAAACTGTTATGGTTACCCCGCTCAATGCTGATTACTGAGATAATACTTATATATGTATGAAAAAAGGGCTGTGCCCTAACGATCCCATTTCGTTAAGGGAACAGCCCTTGTCAGCCGGTTTAATAAGTTTTCAGTTACGGCAATCATACTTTATCCTTGTCCCACTCAATCAGAGTTCCGCCTTTAGTATATTCAAAGTCATACTCATATCCGCCTTTGTAGGCTTCAGCCTCCCAAACATATCTGCCGTCATCTCTTGTCAGTTTTGCATAGATTACATAGCAGCCCGGAACTTTACTCTTAATCTTGTTGGTGATAGTAGTCTTGCTCACTGCACCCACTTTGGAAGCGGTGTATGCGGAGCCTTCATAATCTCTTTCATAATCTCTGATTTTACCTGTAACAGCGTTGATCTCGATGGAGTAAACGTAATTACCTTTCACGGCCTTTCCTTTGTACACTCTGTATCCATCATCTCTGGTCAGATGCAGATACTTGATAACCGCACTGGATACTCCTCTGTCTTCCAGTCTGTTTCTAAAGATTGACATGCCCTTGCTCCAGGAAATCACAGAACTCTGAGATGCAGCTTTAACCGTAGTTTCCGCATAAGTCTTGGCACCTGTATCTGCACTTGCAAATACGAAAGACGTGCAAATCATTGACAGGGCCACCACAGCTGTAACAAATACTTTTCCTAATCTGTTCTTCTTCATTTTTATATCCTCCTCTTGTTAAGATTCATTTCTTAAGTATGGCCTTATCATAAAGGAGAAAAATGAAATGAAAATGAAAAAGCATTTATTTTTAAAAATTTTTTCAGATTTTCCCAAGTCCATCAGATTTATTAATATAACCGGTGGAAAAAGATGTTATTTCAGATAAGCTTTCAGTTCCTCCACTTTGTCCAGCTTTTCCCAAGGCAGCTGCACATCTTTTCTGCCAAAATGACCGTACGCAGCAGTCTGTCTGTAGATCGGTCTGCGAAGATCCAAATCACGGATAATAGCCGCAGGGCGCAGATCAAAATGCTTATTTACGATTTCTGCGATTTCCTCGTCTGCCAGTTTTCCGGTTCCTGCTGTATCAACCATGATGGAAACAGGTTTTGCCACACCGATGGCATATGCAAGCTGGATTTCGCATTTATCAGCAAGTCCTGCCGCAACTACATTCTTTGCAGCATATCTTGCCGCATAAGAAGCCGAACGATCCACCTTTGTTGGATCCTTGCCGGAGAATGCGCCGCCGCCGTGACGT
>CABSEO010000102.1 GCA_902476665.1 uncultured Emergencia sp. | reverse complement strand
AAGCCCTTCCATTACAGACAGCCGGCGTCGAAGTGATCATACCATCCAACTTCAATGCTTTCAGATTGCTGATTTTTCCGCCTGACGAAACATCCATGGAGTAAAAGGTGCCGCCTTTGGAAGAAAAATAGTACTTATCTGTAGACTTATCGTAAGATACCGATGTGCGGATGTCTCCGTCCAGCCCCTCTTCTTTATCGATAACCTTTCCTGTCTTGGCGTTGAGAGACAGCATTGCAGAAGTCTGAGAAGTGCAGCCGCTTTCCCCGTCATCAGTGCCGACCAGCACAAAGCTGCCGGAGGCATAGGCACCTGCCCAGTAGAATCCGCCCTTGGCAGTGTATGTCCATTTTGCACTCTTGGCTTCCTGAGTTTTCTTTGTATTCGGGTCAGTAGTGGTCAGGCACACAAAGTCGGCGTCTTTTGTCTCGCTGTTCCAGAATCCTGCGTAAATTTGTCCGTTTTTGTAAGTGATTGGCGTATTCGGCTGTCCGCCGTTTTTATTAGTGTATACCCAGAGGGATTTCATGTTCTTTGCGTCAAAAGCCTGAATCACGCCATCCGCAAGACCGATAAAGATCTTGCCGTCGGCAAAGGTTGGTGGACAGATGCTGAACGGAGATTTATCCACCATCTTGGCAGTTTTCGCAACTTTGCCGCTGACCGCATCCATTTTTATCAAACTGGTTCCTGCGTTAAAATAAAGATAGCCGTCTGCCAGAACCGGAGAACCCGGCGCCGAAGAATAGCCGGTACCGTTTTTGCTGGCCCAATACAGCATTGCATTGGAAGAAGTCGTTGGCATCTTTGCGGATACCACTGCGTTGTTCTCTGAATTTCCTCTGAAAGATGTCCAGTCAGTCGAAATCACGCTTCCGGGATCCGCTGCGCCATAGGCGTCAATAGTGAAAGTGCACACCATAGTCAGGCACAGCATCAATGCTATCAGCCGTCCGGTAATTTTCTCAGTCTTTTTCATTTCAATCCTTCCTTTCTTTTTTTTTCACCTTTTTCCTGATATGCTGAACAAGCTTGCTCACCTGCGTCCGCTGTACAGCAGTAATCGGTCTTCCGCTGTAAACGGCCTGTTCATAAATCTTAGCCACGGCTGCGTATTCTTCTGCCAGTCCCGTGCCGAAGGTTTTTTCCACATCGCCGTTCCGTTCTGTCACAGGCAGATTTTTCCGCGGCAATCCCTTTTTCTCCATGATCCTCAAAATATATCTGACCATAATTATTACCGCTTTCCGATCATCCCTGATTCGAGTTCCTTTCCTTGTGGTAAAACGGCTTTTCAGATACAAAAACAATCCTGCCAGAAGGAGCAGCAGAAAAATCAGGATACCCGCCGCCAGCATCAGAGCACGCTGCAGAACCTCTGTTTCAGGAAGAACCTGCATCTCCTGCTTTTCTTCTTTTTTTTGCTGCTTTTTGTTCTTCTCGTCCCCATCGCCGCTGAAGATAATATCGTTACCGCTTTCCATGACGCCAATATAAGGGCCTGCTGTTTCAAAAGGGATCCAACCGACACCCTCCTCGTAGTACTCTGCCCAGGCGTGCGCATGATCCTCAGTGATGTCATAAGCGCTTCCCTCTTTCATCTTCTTCGCATCCCCAGGAGTGATGAGATAGCCTTCCACATATCTGGCCGGGATACCGTAATATCGAAACATCAATGCAGCGGCAGTGGCGTAATGCACAGACCATCCGCTTTTCTCCTGAAGAAATACCGTGAGGAAATCTCCTTCTGAAGCATCATAGGTTGTCCCCTCATCATAAGTATAGCGGTTTAAAAGCCGCAGAATTTTTTCCTTCACACGGCTACAGGAAAGTTCTTTCCCATCGCCCAGAACCTTCTGCAAAGCCGTTTCGGCTTCATCACTCAGCTGCATATAATTATCAAAAACATAGTCCCTGTAGCTGTTCTCCAGAATCAGGTATGTCTTTATCTCTTCATCGTCGGTTCCGTCCTTCAGTTTCTGTTTTAGAACATACTGCTCCTTGACCAGATTTTCAGATGCCTGCAGAATATAGCTTTTCGTCTTTCCCCCGTCTGTCGTTTCAAAGGTATCATCACCAATGAACTTGCGCAGCAAGCTTACCTCTCCAGCCGTCTCATAAGGCAGCAAGAGACAAGTTCTTCCCGTACCTGCGTACTCTACCCGAAGTTCAGCTGTATCCTGCGGTTCCGTCAACCCGGCTTTCTCTGCAGCCAGAGAAAGCTGGCTATATCCGAAAAAGCTGTTTTCATGGAGAGTGTAAAACAAATCATTGTAGCTGCTTTTGGTTACAGAATCGAGTTCTTTCCATCCTGCTCCTGTATACACTGCTCCTGTATAACCCTTCAAATAATAGGGCTGAGGGTTCTCCATGGTTACGGAAAAGGCAGTCTGCTCTGACAATGCGAATTCACTCAGACTACTGAAATCTCCACACGTCAGAGGTGTCACCGCCTTTTCCTCCTGCCGCAGCTTTTCCCACGGGCTGTCTGCTCCCGTGCTTTGTAGGATCAACCCCGCGCCTGCCGCAAGAACCATGATAAAAAAAAGAAAAGAAAGCAGTTTTTTCATATCTGCCCGCCCCGCGGACAGCATCAGAGCCATGGACAGGCAAAAGCAAAAATAAAATCCGCATTGCAGATACCACGGACAATCTCCCGGAAAGATCCACAGGCTGCCGGAAAGCAACAGCATACAGACAGTCCCAGCCCACAGTCCATGCCTGATCGAGACAAAGACTGCAGCCCACACCACAAAAAAAACTGCGAGAACACACGCCATAAACAGCGGATTTGTCTTTCCCGAATCGAAAAAATAGTCGTGAACCAGCGGATATGTCTCTGTCACATGGATCAGCACCTGATTGAGAAAGGCCCCAAAGTTTTTCGGCAGATACCAGCCACCCAGAAGGCTGCTCCATATTCCGAGGAAAAAGATCAGACTCAATGCCAGACTGATGACAGATACTCGGCTCCTTTTGCCATGGTTACCTTCTTGATATGCAATTGTCAGTTTCAGATTTTCAGTATTTGTTATCATCTATGATCACCAGGTCGGGTACATAGTTTTTACCCGTCTCTTCGCAGAATTTTTCAGCTACGCGACTTTCTCCCCTGTGAACAGCCGTCCCCAGAAGCAGTCCCAGCATATTGCTTAAATCCTCCGCACTGTTAATTTCGTAGTTGTGAAAAAAGTTTTCTCTGTAGTCCATCCAGCCGATCTGGTATGTAAAGCCGCTATCGATGAGCTTCTCGGAAAGAGATACGGTATAACCGCACACTGTGTCTATTTTTTGTTTGCGTACCTCCGCATTCTCATCGGGAAAAGCCGTTTCCATCAAAAGCTGGGTTGAATTTTTAACCGGCAGTCCCGGTTCTCTGACCATCAGTCTGTCCAGTTTTCCTGTCAGCTTCCAGTGGATGCTTTTCAACTTGTCCCCCATCCGGTACTCTCTGACGGCGAAGGTCTCTGAAGGATCAAACCCTGCTTTTTCGTCAGAATAATTTACGCCCTCCGGATCCAGGATCTGAAATCTCTCTCTGTCAAAGTCCACGTCGGCAGCTTCCGGAATCATCAGTGCAGCCTCTCTCAATTTTACCGGCGTCTTTGCCGAAAACAGCCCCATCCAGTCCCAAAGTCGCAAGTCCGAAACAGAAATCTCCACCTTGCCGCAGTATCTGGAAGACAGCCTGAAAACCGCCGTTTCCTGCCGATTCCTTCCGCAGCAGAGAAAACAACTCAATGTCCGTTTATCTCCAGTCAGGAGATTTTCGCAGTGCAGCTCCACCCGGCAGAATACAAAGGGCAGAAAACCCTGATATCCGGCGATAAGCCTTCCCTCTGCCAGATGCGCCTCTCCAAAGGAGCCCTCCAGTTCCATGAACAGATGTATCTTATCGCGCTGACTGTAAGAAACAAACGCCGACAGAGGCAACATTGCTGCAGTTACCATCAGCATTCCTCCAGCGAAGGAGTTTCCCCCGAAAAACCATACCATAAACAGAGATGTCGCGAAAAGGGCGTATAAAACCTTGTTCTTAATCATTTCTTCTCCTGCATATCGGCTTCAATTTGCACAGTTTCCAGAACTTCCCTCAGCACGTCTGCTCCATTTTTATCAGAAATCTTTGCCTTCGAATTGAGCACCAGACGATGACTACAGACATCGACGAAGATTTCCTGTACGTCCTGAGGAATCACATAGTCTCTGCCTTCCATAAACGCTCTCGCCTTGGCCATCCGTAAAACAGCCAGACCTCCTCTGGGACTGATTCCCAGACTCACCATGGTATGCTGCCTGCTGGCCACAGCAAGGCGGGTGATATAAGTCAGAATCTCCTCAGCGGCATGAACCTCCTTCACCTGCTGCTGCATAGAAAGAATATCCTTCCGCTTCGCTGCCTCTCTGATATGTTCTATGGGATTTTCCAGCTGACGATCCCGCAAAATTTCTACCTGTCCCTCGAAATCAGGATAGCCCATCTCCATCTTCACCATAAAACGATCCAGCTGGGCGCTGGGCAAAAGCTGGGTTCCCGCCGTACCCGCAGGATTTTGAGTGGCAATAACCATGAAAGGCTGAGGCAGTTTATGGCTTACTCCGTCTACCGTGGTCTGTCCTTCTTCCATAACCTCCAGCAGTGCCGACTGGGTTTTGCTGGAAGTACGATTGATCTCATCTGCCAGAAACAGGTTGCAGATTACTGCACCCTGCCGATATTCGAACTTTCCCGTATCTTTGTTATACATAGAAAAGCCGACGATGTCCGACGGCACTATGTCAGGAGTGAACTGGGTTCTGTTGTAATCAAGACCGATAGCCTTGCTGAAAGCCAGAGCCAGAGTGGTCTTGCCCACGCCGGGCACGTCCCCGATGAGGATATGTCCCTGCGCCAGCAGAGCCATCAGAACCCGTGCAATCTTGTCGTCCTTTCCGATCATAACCTTTTTTATTTCGTCCAATATATGTTTCACCTGTGTATTCATACTGCTCCTACCATTCTTTCCCGTAATCCGTCAAATTTCCGCTGCCGCTCATGCCTCCTGCGCCGATATCTTTTCCGCCTGCCAAAGTAAAACGTATTCTCACCACATCACCATCCTGCACGTAGGCCTGACTGAAACCGTAGGTGGAATAAACACCATTGATAGAGTACATCCAACCCGCGTCCTGACAGAAATCCTTCTCTCCAAGGCTGTCTGTGTTCTCATAGTTATTCTCATTGAAGATCAAACCATCTTCCTTAATCTTGGCAATCAGCTCAGGCGGAATCTTGTGATTTGTCAGAAGGCCTCCTTTGGAGACTCTTGCCAGGTAAAAGCCTTCCTCAATGGTTCCCGTGCTGCTGTAGCTGAAACCGTTTGCCGTCAAGAATTCATCCACCACGGCAGACAACGGAGTGCCCGACTCCACTTCCATCTTCATCGGCGAAATCAGATAAGGAAGACCCACGGTCCCCGCCTCCAGACTAATAGTAATGGATCCTTTTCCCGATTTATAATAAACAGTATATATCTTTGTCACTGTATACTGATATGAGTCTGTGACTTTAATCTTAATGATGTTTGCGCCGACCTTCAAATCAGCAGAATAGGTCTGCCGGTCCATCTCTCCTATGTAATCAGCGAACCCGTCATTTACAGTTACTTCTATATTGTTATAGGCCAGTGGTTTCCCCCTGTAATTGGTCACCCATACGTCAAAATTCAATGTCCTGTTGGTATAGGTGGCCTCGTTAGTCAGAGATGTGGTGATGACAGGTCTCTTGGCCTCAGGAGTAGAACCCTCCGGTCGTTTGTAGATAACCTTTTTGTTGTAAATCTGCACCTTCCCGTTATCGTCGGTATACTTTACCTGAATAATGGTGGTGCCCTGAGTACTGACCAGAGCCGTATATACGCCGTTGACCAGTTTCAGCAGTGATTCTTCTCCTGCACCTGTGACAGCTTTGGCGTAAATAATCTGTTCCGGATCAGATATACCCAGCTCCTTCACCAAATCGTCTACAGATATGGTCGTTTCCGCATAAGCATCCTCCGGCAGATCTTCGTATTCTTCGGATATGGTTCCGCTTCCTCCCTGATCGTTTTCGCTCTGCTGACCGTCATTTGGCAATTCTTCGTTCTGGTCACTCTGATTGTTCCGATCACTACTGCCCCCGTCGTTGCTGTTTTGCTGATCCGAATGTTCATCCTGCTGCTCTCGGCCGCTCTGTTCAGATTCCTGTTGTTTTTTCTGTTTTTCTTTCCGCTCCTGCCTCTGCTGCTGAGTAATCTTGTTGGACAGGTTTTCATTCTCTCCGCTCTGCGTAAGGCTGATAGAGCCCGCGTCTGCCGTCTCAAGCTGTAAATTCCGCAGTTCTTCATTCAGTGCTTCGGCCGGTCGGGTATGCTGATGAATGGCTGCAGCAAAGATACAGGCCGCGGACAGTGCAAGAAAAATCAGTAGAACCAACAGATTTCTTACAATGTTTTTTCTCATTCAATCTCCTCTTTTCCGGAAGCCGATTTGTCGCCTCCGATATCCTTTCCCAGATCACAGGTATACAGCCACTGAATCCGATCTCCTTCTTTGAGAGTGTATTCTGAACATCCGTAGTTAGGATATTTTTCGTTTACGCAGAACATCCAGCCGCTTAGTTCTCCCGCGTCAAACTCGTAGAGATAGTTGATGCCTTCGACATAATAGGACTCATATGCAGGCGTATAACTGGATTCCACATGGATTTCCTTTTCTCTGCACACCTTGTTCAATACGTCGAACACAGTGGCCCCATCTTTGACCTTCACCTTTGTCTCTGGCAGAATCACGCCGTCCTCCGGTACGTA